>JAISYE010000299.1 GCA_031297485.1 Clostridiales bacterium | reverse complement strand
CCCCCCCCCCCCCCCCCCCCCCCCCCCCCCCCCCCCCCCCCCCCCCCCCCCCCCCCCCCCCCCCGCGCCCGCGCCCAACAATCATGAACATATTAATCGTGGACGATGACGCGTATATTATCCGCAGTATGCGCACGCAGATCAACTGGGCGGGTATTGGCATCGACAATGTGTACACGGCTTTAAACGCGGAGAAGGCGAAAGACTTTCTGCGGCGGCAGCCCATCGACATCATGGTCACGGACATTGAAATGCCGCAAGAGGACGGCTTCGAGCTTATGCGCTGGGCGCTGGAGCAAGGCTACCGCCCCGAGTCCCTATGTCTAACCTGCCACGCGGATTTTGATTATGCCCGGAACGCCATTAGCCTGGGCTACAGTGATTATTGCGTCAAGCCCGTCCAATTTAAAGATTTGGAAAAAATCCTGGATGGAATCGTAAAAAAATGCCGCGGCAAGCATCAGCAGGAAGCTATGGCGGCGGAAGGGGCGTTGTGGGAGAGCAACAAGTGCGTCGTGGCCTCCGATTTTTGGCTCCGCCTCCTGCAAGGCAGGTTAAGCGGCCAGTTGGCGGACGTGCAGCGGGCCGCCGCCCAAAAAAATATTGAATATCATTTTGACCGAAAGTATCAATGTGTGCTGCTGGCTGTCTGCGCCATTGAGGGCGAGGACGCCTCCGGCTGGATGGCGGACGGCGGCCTGCTGCAATACGCGCTGCACAATATTTTATGCGAAAAATTCCAGCGTGAGGGTGAGCAAGGCATGATGGGCTGGAGCGCCGACCATTTATGGATTTTGATTGAGGATGCCAGCTATGCGAATCTTGCGGACGAAATTCAGGATTATTTGAACGTCTGCAAGTCGCTGTTCGGCGTTGTGCTGGCGGCGTACATGGGCAAGCAGGTTTTCAGCGAGGAACTGCACGGGGAATACGCGCGGCTGGCGCGCCTGGATATGGACAACGTGATGCGCGCGGGCGGCATTTACACGCTGGATAAGGACGCGCTGCTGGCTGTGCGGGAAAACCGCAACGATCTTTTTCTGGAAGAATCAGCCGCGCTGATGAACCAAGACGACTACGGGGCTTTTTTTGATCAGGCCGCGCGGTATTTGAAAACCGCGGAGCCGTGGAACCGGGAGCAATTGGAGAGTTTTGCGTACAATATGCTCCAGCTGATTTTCGCGCGGATGCTGAGCCTTGGCATAACGGCGGACAAATTGCTGGATCGGGAACTGACGCGCGGTTTGCTGCTCTCATATCGGTCGGTGGACGAAATGATCGCGTGCCTTAATGAACTGAAAGCAAAACTGTTGTCGCTGTACCAACAGCAGCAGCAGGAATCCAAAATTATCAACGACATAAAGGCGTATGTGCGCGAGCATATCGAATCAAAATTTTCGCGGAAGGATATTTCCGACCACGTATTTTTTTCGCAGGATTACCTTACAAAGCTATTCCGCAAAAAAACCGGCCGCACGCTGATAGAATATATTATTGAAGAAAAAGTCAACGCGGCCAAACGGATGATCGGCAGTGAGGGCATACCTATCGGCGAAACTGCCCAGAGACTTGGATATACCAACTTTTCACATTTTTCGAAAGTGTTTCGTAAAAAAACAGGAATGACGCCCAGCGAATACAAGCATCTGAAAAACAATAATCCCAACTGAATAACCGTAACGCGAAAACCAAAAGGCGGGCCTGCCTTTTGGTTTTTTTGCGCAAAGACCGGAATACCGGTAATACCGCGCAAATTATCGGCGGAAAAATCAAAGCGAAACCTTTATTATCAAACAAAAACAAGAAAGGAAGTGCAGCATGAAAAAAATCACTGCGTTCTTATTAACAGCCATGTGCGCCGTAACAACCGCATGCGGGGAAAGCACGGCCGCCCCCGCCAACGCGCCGGGTAAAACTGCCGCGGCCAGCGCCGCGCCCGCCTCCGGAGCGGAAAATGAACCAATCGTGTTCGCCATGCCAGTGACGGCGGTGGTGGAGGGGATTAAACAAGTGGAAACGGAAATCAACAACATCCTGGAAAGCAGAATCCATACGGTCGTAAAGTTAGAGCCGATCAGCCTTGCGGACTACAACTCGCAAGTAGGGCTTATGATGTCCAGCGGCGATCAGATTGATGTGGTAACGGTGTTGGGCACGTTCAGCCAGCTGATATCCAAAAACCAGCTAGCGCCAATGAACGCCTACCTTGAACCCTACGGGGCGGGCGCGGCGCAAGCGCTGGGCGAAAAATTTCTTAAAGCCGCAACGGTAAACGGCTCGGTATACGCGTTCCCAACCTTAAACGGCAAGGCGGCCGCCCTGAGCATTGTGTTACGGAAAGACATGCTGGAGGCCAATAATATTTCCTTAGACCATCTGACACTGGCGAAAAATTTTAAGGAATACACTGACAACTTGGATGCGCTTGCAGATGTTTTTGCAAAACTCAAAGCCGCCGACCCGGACAAAGTGATGCTGACACCGTTAGCGGCAGGCAATCTGGTGTTTCCGACCGCTCTGCCTGGTTTGGATACGCTGGGCGATGTATATGGCGTGCTTGGCAAAGATGGCGCGACTGTAACAAATTTTTTTGAAATGGACGAGTACAAAACCTTGCTGGGGTACGCCCACGATTGGTATGAAAAGGGATACGTACTGCAAGACGCGGCTACAACGTCTGAGGCGTCGAACACATTTTTAAGCAGCGGCCGCACGGCGGGCTATTTTATAGTCGGCGAGGAGGGCCAGGCGGAACAAATCACGACGGCGACAGGCGTAGATGTGGCAGTCGTCAAGATATTAAATCCCACCATCACTACAACGACCATCAACAGTTTAGGGTTTGGCATCGCCTCTACATCCAAAAAGCCGGAGGCGGCCATGCAGTTTTTAAACGAGATGTACACGAACGCGGACATCGTGAACTTACTAGACTGGGGTATTGAAGGGGTTCACTATGTAAAAAACGCGGATGGCACGGTAGGGTTTCCTGAAGGTGTGGACGCCAACAATACGACTTACGGCTTAAATGAAGACTGGCTGTTCGGTAATCAATTTTTAAGCTATATTTGGGGCGAAGGCCGAGACACGACGATTTACGGGCGCCTAAAGGCGAACAACGACATCGCCCAATACTCGCCGGCTCTGGGGTTTACCTATGACAGCGCGCCGGTAAGAAACGAACTGACGGCGGCAATAAACGTATTCAACCAATACGGGCCTGGCCTGGAGACCGGCACGGTGGATCCGGAAACCGAACTGCCCAAGCTCATCGACGCGCTGAAAACAGCGGGTATTGACAAAATCATAGCGGAAAAGCAGCGGCAATTAGACGCCTGGAAAGCCGCAGGCAATTAAAATAATAAAGTCCAAAACTCTGGGGATGGCCCCATACATGCGAACTTAAGAAAAACAATCTATTTTATTAAGGCGTGTTTGAAAATTCCTTAGAGCGCGAAATTTCGAATAAGACTGCCGCAATTTCGCACTAGAATCCAGTTTTCAAGCACGTCCTAGAAAATTGTATTCTGCATAAGAATGCTGCGCTCGCCGCCCTTAAGATAGGGTCAAGGGGCGAAGTCCCTTGCGGGGGAGGGGCAGAGCCCCTAACGGTGAACTGTCCGTTGATCTTAATTTTTTGACCTTCCCAAGCCTTAAGTTCGCGCTATGGAGTCCGGCCCCCGACCCGACAACAAATAGAGGTGATTGTTTGAACATAAACTATGGTTATCCCCATGTGGATGAATGGACAGAGGAGTCCGGCCCCCAGCCAACCGCTATGCAGCTTTTGGTCCAAAAGCTGGGGGAACAGCCGGAACCGCGGGGAGACATTGACGCCAGGCCCGCGTATCAAGTGGACTGGGCGGAGGCGAAACGCAGCCAGGCATACCACTACAAGACCGGTTGCGTGGACGACCCCGCGGTGCTCACGGATTTGCAAAAGCGCGGCTTGTTCTATAACAGCCTGGAGATGGGAGCCACACGCTGGCTGGTGTTGGTTCCGGCAGACGCCTATGAAAACCGGAAGTTCCAGTTTCAGTCGGAACTTCCGGAGGGTGACCGAAAACTGGCGCTTCTGCTGGTTTTTCATAAGGAATCCTATGACGACCCATTCTGGGCGATGAAAACGCTGGAGTTGTTTAAAGAATACGTCAACGCAGCGGCTGAAAGAAGAAACTGCGCTATAATATTTATCGTGTCCAACGACAAGCCGGAGCCCGCCCCCCGGCCGATGTTCGGCCCCCGGCTCCCGCATATGTTTGGCGGAATAATCACAGAAGGCCTGCAGAACTACCGCGGAGACAAGGATAGGATTTACGTTGATTTGAGCCTCCTGCGCGCGCAGGGCATCCAACTGAAGCAAATCGAAGGCTTTCAGTACAAGGACGAGAACGGAACCGCCGTAAGTGACCCCGACTCGAAAATAGAGATGTTTAACGGGGTTCCCGTGCTGAATTTCAGCAAACGTTGGGTCGTTCCCTGGCGTCCGCAGCCCGTTGACGGCGCGGGAGACGGCACGGTGAACGCTGATTGGCTGATGCGCAGTGAGGTTGGACGTAAACTGCTTGACAGCCGCCGTTTCCAGCAAAAGTATTCGTCGCCGGACGACCCTGAAGTCCGCGCTTATTGGCAGCGTATGGGCCTGCGCTGCTCTGTGGGATATGTCGCAGACGCCCGATGGGTGCTTTTTGCCCCCTTACAGTCTCATTTAAAGAAATTGCCGGTAGTTATCTGCCTGTCCGAGGTGAACGAGCCGGATGATCACAGTATTATAAGGGCGTTCAGCACGTTCAGGTATTTTTGCGAAACGGCGGCCCAGGGCGACTGCGCGGTTATCTTTTTCGCTATGGAAAGTCCGGAACTGAACGATTGGCTTATCGACATTCTGCAAGATGCCGCCCGCCAATATCCTCCGAATTTTCGCCGCAAAGGACGCGGCGAAAACGGCGCTTCGCTCCGCCCTTGTTCGTCGGGTTCTTTTGAGCTTGACCTTAGCCGCGTATATATAACCGGGCATTCACATAACGGGCACTTTGCCCAGGAATTCGCAAGGCGGCATCCGAATGTAATCGCGTGCGTCGTGCCGCTGGGTAATACGCCGGGACTGCCCGAACCGGCTGTCAGCCATGAGGCGGTAGCCGTGGACGGCGCGCGGGCGGCTTTAATGGAGACCATGGACATGCCAACCTGTATTATTTGCGGCTGCAAAGAAGTGGGCTGTATGGTGCCCGTCAACAAGGCAGGGCACGCTTTTGAGGCGGGTATTAATGTAGAAGGCTTGGCTGCCTCGGCGGAAAACAAAATTGCCATGTGGAACAGGCGCTTGAAGGCTGAACGGTGCCCGCGGCAAGCGTTGGAAGACGTCCTGGCGGCGGCGGGCAGCGAAACGCAAGCCGAGCGCGAGCTGGGTTTTCCCTGTGACCGCGCTGAAACCATCTACATCGGCGGATTTGAACATTACATTGCGGACCTCAAAAACATTGACGGCAAGTATCATTTCCGAGTTATCGCCGTGGAAAACATGCCTCATACAGTGGAACCTACCATGCTTTCCTGCGCCTGGAACTATATGCGCAAGTTCGCGCGGGATCAAGAAACGGGAAAGGTAATTGAATTATAGCGCGAGAAGGAGAAAACACATATGCCCTATGGCAAATATAAGGATTTTATCAGCAAACCCATACCACAGGGGGCGGACCGGCAAGAGGGGCCGGGTTTCGGTCCGCAGACGGCGTTCCGTCAAAAAACAGACGAATGGTTTAAGGAACTGCGCGATTTTAACCCCACAAAAAGAGTTTATGACATAGACCCCTATGTGGAGGTCTATCAATTCCGTACCGAAAGCTCCGGCCCCGCCGAAAGCTCCTGCCCCGGCAATCTATATGGGTTGCTGTCGCATATTCTGGACAGCAGCGGGGGGCTGGTCTGGATGTGGCTTATTATCGGCCCGGAGCGGGCTATGCTGATTGACACTAGCTTCGGCATGGGAGACTTGAAGGGTTTAGTCAACGAAATAACCGGCGGTATGCCCCTTATTGTCGCAAATACCCATTGCAGCCCGGATCATTCCTATGGCAACTGCCAGTTTGACCGCTGTTACTCTCACCAATTGCAAGCGCCGGACATGGAATGGAAACAAAACGAGGGAATACGCACCTACCTGATGGACGAGGAAGGGAAGCCCATCTGGGTTGAGTTTGACCCCAAGGATTTTGTGCCTTTTAAGCGCTACGAGTTTATAGGCGTTCCCGATTGCCACATCTTTGACCTTGGCCGGGGCTATGAGGTGGAATTAATCAACGTGCCCGGTCATCAACCCGGACACAGCACATATCTGGATAAGCAAGGGCGCTTTTTGATTGGCGGCGACTCATTCCCTAACGGCGGTCTCACAGGCGGCAGCGATTTCCACGCCGACAAACGCCACGCCAAAGACGCGTTCCAAGGCAGCTGGCTGCCCAGCGAGGATTCCATGCGCAAATGCACTACCTATCGGGACGCCTTAATCCGCCTTTCCAAGCGCCTTAACGAGTTTGACAAAATCTTTTGCGGACATGGCGTCCAGGATTTAGACAGCAGCCTGATACTTGACTTGATTGAAACCTGCAATCAAATTATCGCTGATCCCGATAACTACGACGAATTACACGGGGACCGCCGTCTGAAAAAGATCCGCGGCGCCAAAGGCTCCGGTCTCAGCGACTACATGCCATATTTTAAAAACGGCGTGTGAGTTCCGTCCTAACGGTGTATTGTCCGTTGCGGCGTATTAAATTGATCAGAGCGGGCCTACAGAAAGGGGCAAACAAAAATGGGGAAATATGAGCAATATTGTGTGGAAATGTTCCTGCGCGAGGATAATCCCCGCAGACCGGGCCGTGCCGGCACATGGATATTCGGCCAGGAATTCAAAGGCCAGCAATACTTGAAAGAAGCCCCCAACATGGTGGAGATTCTCCATATAACAGGGAACTATATGATGAATAACGGGTTTCCGTCCGGCTTTCAAAAACGCACGTATAATATGGGCGATCACAAGGGCGGCCCGTATCCTAAATACAACAGGGGCTGTGACAAGACCATGATTTTTTACGGCACGAACTCCGACAATATGCGGGACCTGGGCGCGCATATTGAGTTTCATCTTGGGGAAGGCGCTGATGAGGAAGTCTTTTCCTTTGACGAGCCAAGAAGTATATTTATTCCTCAAAATGTCCGCTACGGCCCTATCTATATAACGAAATTCCGCAGCGCCCTGTTTGTGCTTAATGTATACACGGTCAATTCAAAGGCGGAAGCGCAAGTGGAAAATGATTTTGATTTCGTTGGGGACGACGCGAAGCTCCAGGAAGTTATCGGGAACAGCGTTGAGGCATATCGCTCCTTCTGGGGCAGCGACCCTGTGGACCCTATGGGCGGCGCGAAATTAGAGCAATCGTGATTCCCCGGCGTTCGGGCAAATCTTGTACGTCGGGCAGGCTCGACTATCGGGAAAGGGGCGGTTAAAGGTGTTTAAAGGCTTCAATTATTTTCTGTTGGATTCCAAGGATGCGGAGCGGACGTGCCGCTTCTATGAAGCGCTCTCCCACCTTCCCGCCTTGGGCGGGCGGGTCACGGAAGCAATGGCGCCTGCAGGCAGGCGGACGGAGTATTATATTGAATTGGCCGAACGGACAGTTCGCCCGCCCATCATAAAAATTCAGACGTCCCGCCTGCCCGGCATGGATTACGGCGGCTCTGAGGGCTGGGATCATCTGGCGCTGGAGGTAAGTGACTGCGCATTGGCTTGCCGGGAAGTGGAACAGGCTGGCGGCCGTATTGAGAAATGGCCGACGGACAATATAATGGGTGATGTGCCTATCATTAATGCCGTCGTGTATGGCTTGAATGGAGAAAAGCTAGAATTGGTGCAGGTTCCCGGGCAGCAAGAAGAAGCAGGAAACCAGGAGTTCCGGCTCCGGCTGAAAATTATTGGCACAAGCCATATGCAACTGAACACGTCGGATGTGGAAAAAAGCCGGGCCTTTTATGAAGCGGCCTTTAATGGAATAATGCTGTCGCCGGTTTTGAATAAAGACAATAAAACCATCAAAGGCTACTTGGTGCAGATTGCTCCCGGCGCTGTGCTGGAAATCCAACCGCCACGATTCGGAAAAAGCGGAGACGTGCGCTGCGAGGAGAACTCTTCGGCGTGGAAGGCAATCGCAATTGAAACGGACGATATCGAAGCAGCCTGCCGTCAAATAGAAGCGGCTGGAGGCAAGTGCGCAGCAAAGCCGGCGATAAACAAGCTCCCCTGCCCGCCCGCCTATAGCCGAGCTTGCTCCGCGCTGGGCGGCGTTGACATTCTTAAAGCGGTTGTTATTGGAACGGAAAACGAGTGTATTGAATTGATTCAGATAATTTAATCTTGAAGGGACGACTGAAATGAACCAACTCCCACCCACCCACCTTAATAAAATCTGGAACTCTATGTACACTTGTATATTTACCGCCAATTCGCTGATGTTTCTGGGTATCCAAATGGTGAATACCCTTGTCGCTAAATATGCCGACGCGCTGGGAGCTTCCCCTGCTATTGTGGGCGTAGTTTCCAGCCTGTTCGCGCTGACTGCTCTGATGTTGAAAATTGTGTCTGGGCCGGCTATTGACGCTTTCAGCCGCAAAAAGATTCTCATCGCCGCGATCTCCGTTATCGCCATATCCTTTGTAGGGTTTAGTGTTTCAGGAAATGTGCAAATGCTGTTTGTTTTTCGATTGCTGCAGGGATGCGGGCAGGCGTTTACAGCCACTTGCTGTCTGGCGATAGTGGCTGACGCGCTGCCCAGCGATAAATTCGGCGTTGGAATCGGCACGTTCACCCTGGCCCAGGCGGCCTGCCAAGCCATTGGCCCTATTGCGGGGCTTACACTGGCTCAAAACTTCGGTTACCGCGTGGCTTTCGCCGCTGCCGCCGCCTGCACGCTCTGTGCTGTTTTCGCCGCCGCGTGCGTTAAGGTCCCAGCGCGGACGCGGACAAAGTTTCACATAACAAGCGACAGCATTATCGCCAAGGAGGCGATTTTACCCGCGGCGCTGCTGTTGCTGCTTCAGATAACATTCTGCAATATCAACGCCTTCTTGGTATTGTTTGCGGATGAACGCGGCGTAGGGAATATCGGGTATTTTTTTACAGTTTACGCTGTTTCCATGATGTTCGCCCCCAGGTTGACAGGCAGGCTGGCGGATAGACTGGGAACGGCCAAGGCTGTTCTTCCCGCTATGGGGTGTCTTGCGGTTTCATTTTTGATAATCAGCCTAGCGGATACGCTGCCTGTTTTTCTGCTTGCGGCTGTTGTTTCCGCGTTTGGATACGGCGCCGCGCAGCCCGCGGTACAGGCGCTGTGTATGAAGTGCGTTCCGCAGAACCGGCGCGGTGCCGCGAGCAGCACCAGTTATATAGGCCAGGACCTGGGGAACTTAGCCGGGCCTATTGCCGCGGGCGCCATTGCGGATTGGTATGGATATGTGGTTATGTGGCGTTTTATGATTATTCCGGTGGGCATCGCGGCGGCGGTGACATTGCTATTCAGGAAGCGCATCTCCCGGGTTGAAGCGGCTTTCTCCCACACGCCCGCCTTCAAGGACCTCGCCGCTTCGGAGTCAAGTTAACGGTGGTGTGTCCGTTGCGGCATAAGCGCGAACTTAAGAAAAAAACAAACAATGCCTTTTCTTAAAAAGGCTCTGCCTGCATCAAAAAGCGCTTCGTCGAGCAAGCTCGACTATCGCACTCGCCGCCCTTAAAAAGGGGTCTGCGTCGAGCAAGCTCGACTATCGGGGATAAAATCCCCAGCGGGGTTTGGAGCGGAGCCCCATAAGCGCGAACTTAAGAAAAAAACAAACAATGCCTTTTCTTAAAAAGGCTCTGCCTGCATCAAAAGCGCTTCGTCGAGCAAGCTCGACTATCGGGGACGAAATCCCCAGCGGGGTTTGGGGCCAACGAACAAACCATCGTTAGGCCCCTAACGGTGAACTGTCCGTTGGTCTTAATCTTTTGACCTTTCCCAAGCCTTAAAAGTTCGCGCCCATGGGTTAGCCCCCCAAAACCGCGCCCATTGTACCAAAAAATTCAAGCGTGGAAAGGGCGGTTTATCAGAGGTAAAAGACAACACGCCCGGGCGGCGGATTGAAAACGCCGCCTCGGGCGTGTTGCGAATGAAATAAACAACGGCTAATCTTTAGCCGTGCATATTGTTCACACTAATTTTCGTCCCTCCGGACAAGTAAGTTCGACGGTAAGGCCGCGGCTTGGGCGAACACTTCCTCCATAAGCCGCTCTGCGCCCGCCGCGCCGAAGCTCGACTGTGTCAGGACGGGCGCGGAGGTTTCCACGTCCGACACCGTGATTTCCCCGCCATGCTCCGCGAGGAAACACGCGATTTCAGACTCAGTGTCCGAAAACAGCAGCCGCACAGGGCGGCCTCTCCGCGCCCCGTGCTCCGCCGCGAACTCGGCCAGTTCGGGCAGCGCTTCGCCCTCCGATGCGTCGGTTATGACGACGCTTTGCGGCGCAAGCCCCAGTTCTTCGGTCAGGAACACCGCCTTGGCGAGCGCCCTGGCGGCGTCCGACACCACGGAAAACGTGCGCTGGGCCACGCGCTCGTAGTAGAACCTTGCGGACTGGGCGAACTGCCAGTCCAGCTTCCGCCGGGATGCCTCCGCCGCCGCGGTGTCCGCGCCGAGTATCGAAGCAAGAGCAAACTCACCCTGCGCGCCAAGTGGGAACAGCCCCGGCGAGACCGCCTCGCCTCCGACTCTCTCCGCCACATACCGCGCCGCCGGCAGTCCGTGCCTCGTCAGCGCGAGATTAATGGCGGCGGACGAAACGCGCCTCCAGTTATCCAAGCTCGCTTCTGGTCCGAAAAGCGTATTCACGCGATATCCGATTTTCGCGAAATAGTCCGATAGCGCGTACAGTTCGGCGAGCCAGCCGCAATGTGTCCACGGGATTATCCCCCAGACGTTGACGAGTTTGCCGTCGCGCCGCGGTTCCTCCCAGGTCTCACCGAGCAGGCTTTTGACGGCGATTTCGTAACCTGCGGACGCGTCGCCGCGAATCCCGGGGGCGGATATGTAAACCGCATCTTTGCCGCTGCCCGTGAACTCGCGCACCATTGCGTCCATGTCGTCGCCCACGATTTCGGCGGAACAACCGCTTACTACAGCATAGAGCTGGCCGTTCACAATCTGCGCGGCGTTGCGGAGTTCTTCCCTAAGCCGAGACGCCCCGCCGAATATGATATGCCGCTCCTGCGTGTTAGTAGCGGGAATGGCTGCTCCCGCCCCTCGGCGTTTCGCGCGGTAGTAGGAGCATCCGGCGGTCGAATGCGCGATGGGAATAACATCCGGTACCGCGAGCAGCGTGTCGATGGCGCCGTGCAGCGCGCAGCCGTATAACAATCCCAAGACCTCGTCTCCCTTCTCTATAGTTTCGCTTCGGGCTTGATGTACCAGCCGCCGGGGCGGAGGAGCGCCCTGAGGCTGTACCGCGCCGGCATTCCGGGCGCCTCGGCCAGCCTGCGCGCGAAGCCGCTGTACCCCAGGGCGGTCTCCGCGGCGTCCGCGAACGCCTCGGGCGGCGTAACGGAGACGTTGACGCACGCAATGCCAAGGCGCGCCGCGGTCAACACATTATCAGTTTCGCCCACAAATAAATCCGGCACCGCTGACTTCAAAAGGTTCGTCAGCTCGTAGTCCTGATTGTTCGCCACATGCACAGGCAGGCCAAGCCCTGCTAGCAGCCTCAGAACCTCCTCCGTGGCCTCGGTCTTATCCGCGTATCCGAGGGTCACACCCGCGATATTGCCGCCGGAGCCGGAGCTTACGGCGCGGATATACGCGGCCGCCCTGCCAGGCGGGAGCGCGATATACACGCGCCTGCCCGCGAGCAGCCCCTCCCGCGCAGAGGCCTCGGGTTCTCGGATTTCCGCCGCAGCGTCAAGTCCAAGCGCCCGGCGCGCGTAATCAATCCCGTTTTCTGGGCTTTTATTCTTGAATCCCGTCGTCACAACGGGCAGAATGTCTATGCCTAGACTGCCGGTCAGTTCGGCGCAGACGGTAAGCACATCGTCGTTGTTGATTGCCACAACGGGTGTCGTCACGACGAAAATCCGTTTCGGGCGGGACGCGTTGTAAACGCGGTGGATTTCGGCGCGGAGTTTTTTCTCACTGCCCATGATCGAATCCTTTTCGGTCAGCTTTGTGCCGCTGTCGCCGCCGGCCATGGCGCAGCCGCGCGGGCCGTGAATGATAATCGCGCTGTCGTCTGCTGGCGAACACAATTCGCCCCTACAAGGGATACGCCGCAATTCTTCCACGGCGCGTGATATCTCGTCTTCAGCCGACTGGGTAAAGGTCCGCATCCGCTGACGCGCGTTTCCCGCGGCGTATTCACCGAGCAGCGCCTCCGGCGCACCGTAGTATGCCGTGATCAGCCCCAGGCGTTTTTCGCGGTCTGCCGGTCTTATCATATGGCTTCATACTCCGTTACAAGATTATTTTCGTATTTATATATCTGGTCGCCCCAACCTCGCGCCCAGTCTTTGAGGGCCGCCGCGCCAAGGGGGGACGGTATGGCGAAGTCCGTGTTGGCTGCGATAGTGTTCGCCAGGTCACGGTAAATTTGAGCCTGAGGCGAGCGCGGGTTGGCCTCAATAACCGTTTTGCCGTACAGCTCGCTCTGCGCTACAATTGAATGACGCGGCACATACCCAGCTACCGAGCTCCCTGTTTTCGCCGCGAAGTCGTCGACAATCAGCTTGGAGTAGGGCGCGATAAGGCTATTTGCGATTAGCCCACCAAGCCGCGCCCCGCCCGAGGGCGCGTACTTGCTGATCGCGCGGAACAGGTTGTTCGCGGCGTAAACCGCCATGAAGTCGCTGGACGTAATAACATACACGCAGTCGGTGATTCCCTCGCGAATTGGCACGGCAAATCCGCCGCACACCACGTCGCCGAGTACGTCGAACAATATGTAGTCCGGCGCGAACTCCTCGAAAACATTCAGTTCCTGCAGCAGTTCCACCGCCGCCGAAATTCCCCGTCCGGCGCAGCCCACGCCAGGGACCGGGCCTCCCGCCTCTATGCAGAGCACTCCCCCGAACCCGCGCGTACTGATGTCTTCCAGCCTTACGTCCGAGCTGTCGTAGATACTGTCAAGCACAGTCGGCAGATACTCCCCGTGCCGGAGTGTGCCTGTGCTGTCCGCTTTCGGGTCGCAGCCGATCTGGATAACCCGCGCGCCCTGTTCGGCAAGAGCGGCGGAGATGTTGCTTGTGGTCGTCGATTTTCCAATGCCGCCTTTCCCATATATCGCTATTTTCAGCGGTTTATTTGACATGCCTTTCTTCCTTTCATTGCTTATCACCCGCCGCACGCTTACCCCGCCGCGCCGATTTTCTCGCGGTAGCGGAACACGTGCCTCTCCAAGGCCGCTAAAGAATAGTTTATCATGATGCCAAGCAGTGTCATCACGATTATATACGCGTACATTTCCGAATACATCATGTACGTCTGAAAATGGCGGACACTCCAGCCGAGTCCCTCTGTCGCGCCGATCATCTCGGCGCCCGTGAGTATCATAATCGACGTTGTCGCGCTGATCCGCACACCCACAAAGATTGACGGCAGCGCGCCCGGAACCACAATTTTGAGAAAGAGCTGCCATTTCGGCATTCCCATTGCCGTCGCGGCCTTGACAAGCTGCGCGTCAACGTTTTTAACGCCGGAGATGGTGTTCATAAGGTTGACCCACAACACGCCCCAGAAGATAATACCCGTCCGCGACATCTCGCCGATTCCCAGCAGCATGATAAACACAGGCATCAGCGCGAGGGTCGATATGTTGCGGAACATCTGGATAAGAGGGTCGATGAACCTCTCAAACTTGCGGAACCAGCCTACGGCCACACCTAGCGGTATCGCCACAGCAAGCCCGAGGAAATACCCCGTCAGCGATCGTTTCAGACTAAACGCCAGGTTATATAGCAGCCCTCTCTGCGAACCGTTCATTCCAGCGGTCGGCGCATAGATGAGCAGTTCTTTCCAAAGCGAAGCGATGATTTTTGAGATAGGCGGGAAGAATATCGGGTTTATCAAACGCAGACGCGATGAAGCTTCCCACAGCGCGAAAAACAGGATTACCGCAAGCAGGCGCCGGCCCGCGCCGTAGGCTTTTGCGCCGGCAAGTCTCAAACTTCTGCCGGCGTGGCGCAGCGCGTTGCTTGGTTTCTCCGCCGAAGCGCCGGCCTCCTTGAAAGCGCCGGCTTGGATAGTTTTGTCACTACTCATATCGTCTCCTTATAATGGATATTTTTAGGCGACGCCGCCAATAATACTGACAGCGGCGCCGCGTGCGCAATCGCTTTACTCGGGGCGCCGTGCGCGGATGGAATCTTTCGATTCACTGACCTTTGCGGCGAACTCGTTCGTATAGGTATCCGCAGGTTTAACCGGGTCTTCCGGACTAAATTCGCCCGCGAGGTAGGCGATCTCAAACCAACGCTCGATAGCTGCCTCGTTGATGTCCGTGTCCTCAGTAAATTTTTGGAAGGCGACTTTGGTCGGGTCGATGCCGAAATCCTCCACCGCCCACAGTATGGCGAGCTGGCGGTTTTCCTCTTCATTCAGCCATACACGCGCCTTGTAGTGCGCGTTTGAAAACGCCTGTATTACGCCGTCCTCACGATGCTCGTCGATGAAGGACTGCAAGAACCCGCGGACAGAAAGCCCCGCGTATTCGTCGCCGAACATCTCCCACGAGGACATTATTCGCGCCAGCGCCCCGTCCGCGATCAGTAAATCCGCCTCCGGCTGGCGCTGGGAATGTACCGCCCCCAGGTCAAGCTGTCCGGCGACAATGGCCTGAAGTATAACAGCTTCTTCCAACTCGGTAAACTGCACATACTGCGTGTCAAGATTCCGGCTGTTAAGGTAGTAAATCGGATAACCGGTAATGCACGTGTCAGATCCGCCGACGCCGAACGTCCACTTGCCGTCGCTGCTGTTGGGGTTCGGGCTGCCAAGGTCGTCAAGGGATTGAAGCAGGCTGTCCGGTTTCGCGTAATAAGCGATATGGAATAGTTTGTCATTGTCTACCATGCCGGGGTGGGTGGCGGTGGCTTGTATGCCCGCGATCCTGGCGCGCGCGAAGCCCGTCACGTGTCCGCCCGTCATGTAGTCAATAATATCCTGTTCCGCCGCCTGCTGGACGCTCACGCCATCGCCGAGCTGGATCGGGACGATTTGAATGCCCTCTTCTTCAAAGAATCCGAGTTTATCGGCAACGTAATATTCGTTAACGGCGGAAGGTTTCGGAACGCGCACCTGGGCTAGCGTCTCGCTTTCCGCGGCAGGCGCCGCGGAGGGCGCGCCCGTATTATTGCTTCCTGCCTGGCCGCAAGCGGCCACGGTGAAAATAAGAGGCAGAGCGAGCGCGGCCGCAAGTACGCGCGTAAGAATGGGCTTGGTACGGATTGTTTCTTTAGACATGATTATTCCTCCTGATATTTTATTGGATTTTCAGGTATCTGCACCGGGGCGTTTGACCAGCGCAAACATCGGCGATTATCGCCGCGAACAATCCGCTTTGTCGCTTTCCACATCGCTGTTCTCCTTTCAAACGTTATACGCGCCGCCGGAAGTTCCGGTCTCGCCGCATAAGCACGAACTAAAAAAAACACTCCCTTTTACGTCGAACAAGCTCGACTATCCTTAAAAAGCCTCTACCTGCATCAAAAAGCGCTGCACCCACGCTCTTAAGAAGGGGTCCGGGGATGAGTCCCCAGCGGGGTTTGGGGCAGAGCCCCAAGGTCTTAATCTTTTGACCCTCCCCAAGCCTTAATCTTTTGACCCCCCAAGCCTTAGCTCCGCGCCGATGGTAGTCGTCCTGCCTTGTTGATTATTCCTCTTCCTCCAGGGCGGTTAGCATGGACTTGACGACAGTGTCGCGAGTCTTGGCTTGCAGGGGCGTTATGGCCTCCGCCAAGGCGTAAACCCCCGCGTTGCTTGCGTCCAGCTTGAGTTTCGTCAGGGTATAGATACCGTCACTTTCCCCGCCGGGCTTTTTGTAGCTCATTTTTAGCGCGCACTGCACAGGGCGCTCGGATGCTGCCATTGTTCTTCACCTCCTTTCCCTACGGCGTAGACCTCCGCCGGATTATTCGATAACGTAATCCGTGGTCTCGACCTCTATCAGCTCGGCTTCCACAGGGCTGGTCAAGCCTTCGCCGTCTATTTCTATTACTTCCGCCGCTATTATGGCGTCCATAGCCTCTTTCACGTCCTCCGCGTCTACCGCGGAATCCGCGTAAGGCACGGTTATGCTGGTATGCTCGCCGTTTTCCTTCGCAAAGGTTAGGCGGATAGAATTGGATACTGCCATTTTTTTCACCTCCTTTCAGCTTGGGTCTCTGGCCGGCTGCGGGCCAGGCGCTGGCTGCGGGCCGAGCGTCGGCTGCGGGACGGCGCGCCGTCTGCGGGCATTAAGCGCTTTCCTCCAGCGTATAGTCCACGCGCTTGTAGACAAAGTCCGGGTATTGCTCCAGCATATTGCCGATGTAGTTCGACAGGTCCAGCAGTTTGTCCGACGTGGCGGTGTCCGCTATAAACGAGAACGTCTGCGGTGAATCCGCCGCGGTATCAAGCACTAGCCTGACCTTGGTGTCCGTTACTGATATTGCCATAATAAC
>JAISYE010000298.1 GCA_031297485.1 Clostridiales bacterium | reverse complement strand
CTAACACCACGTTCCGCCTTTATCCGCTAAGATTGGGGCTTGACCCCCACGCTGATAGTGAAAAGGATAGCATGGGGGGCAGGGGTGTGTCAAGGGAATTTCAACTTTTTGTGAATTTTTTGTTGCATTTTTTGACAAGTTTTCAGGATCCCATATATGGGGCTGGTATTTGTTGCATACGCTATATATGGTGGCCGCGCAGGAGGTGACTGACACCAGTGCGTTTCCCATCGCTATAGGCAAAGAAAACATGGACATTGTCGTCCGTGACGGCTTCCACTCCTACGAAGATATTTACCGCAATATCCTGGAAAACCGCTATTGATTCGCACGCGGATCCATTTTTGACATTAAAGCTATCGAGGACTAATCACATGAGGAAGGCAATCATTCCCCTGGCATTGGCATTAAGCGTTCTGCCGTCATGCAGGACCGTCCATTTTGCTTATGTCTGGAGCATAGAAAACCGCAACGGAATATTGCGAAGATATTTCCCCAAAAAACACAATTGGCGCTTGACGACACAGAAAAAGATAGATAAAGTTGTAAGCAAGATTAATGCAACGCCGATGAAGTGCTTGGGTTATAAAACCCCCGCTGAGGTTTTTGCCAAATGCGGCGGTGTTGCACTTGCCAGTTGAATCCGGGGGATGAACCATGAACACGCGGTTTTGTCTTTTTACGGCGGTATCCATTTTTTCGCTGGCCCTGCTTTCCTGCCCCCAGGCCACGGACGAGGGAGGCGGAACAACCTACACCGTAACCATAAGCCAGCCCGCAGGCGGCACAATCAGCGCGGATCCAACAAGCGGCCCCGCGGGAACCGTGATTACCCACTCAGGCACTACACCGTGGACGGCCAGGCCATAAGCGGTGATACTTTTACCCTGAACAAGAACGTAAGCGTAAGCGGCGTGTTTTATTATACTGACCCTGGGCCCGGCTTAAGCGAAACCCTGCCCGCGCTGACTGTCGGCACGACGGCCGCGACGATAGTCAAGGATGTGCAGAATTCTAATATATTGAATGTTTCGATAACGATTCCGAACGGCGCGGCCGCTTCGCAAATTGCCCTTTCGGATGGAACGAATTTCACCTTTGCCGACAAGACCTTCAACTTCGATATCACATTTGCAAGCGGGGTTTACGACGAAGATACAGTGAACGCCATAACGGGCAAGTTTGTTGCTAAAGGCGCGAACACAGGGACGACCATCACCACGCCGGTAAAACCTCAAGAGCCACCAGCCCCTCAGCCCGCGACGCTAAAAATCGACGGAGTGGATATTTCGATTCCCGTTCCTATCGAGGGCGTCAATGTCATAGATGTTTCCGCCGTGGTATCCGGCGGCGCAGTAACGGAATTCAGCGACTCGAGCGGGATATTGGCTGGCAAGACCATAAACTTGACCCTAAGCGCGCCCGATGGACAAGACAAGATAAACTACTCGGCGATCTCCGCGATAGAGAATGCTTTCAAATCCAAGGGCGCCTCCCCTCTCTCAAACACCGCCGGCGGAGCGATACCGGTGTTCAACTCCGCAAGCATGGACGACAACCTTATAACCACACTCGCCTCGCGTGCTCCTGATACTCCAAATGCCGGAACACAGATCGTGAACAATATTCAAGCATTCAACGACAACGGCAGCAAGATATTGAAAGTACAGAGTCCTATGCAGTTGACTGGTGAAGTTTTCCTAACCGAACTTGCCAAAGTGCAAGCCGACGCGGGAATGGTTCACGCGGACGAAACCCTAAGGCTCGCGGGCGCGTCCGAAACTGAGCGGGAAACGACGCTAGCAAGTTTCTTGAATGCTTATGAAAAATGCGGATTTGACCTGAGCGGAGAAAATAACTTTTTACCGAAACCTGGTTTCATGTACCAAGGTAGCGATTGGTATATCAGTATAACCGATACTGCCTCCAGCTGGGACATCTACAAGCTGTTCGAACGCTATCATGACAAGGACAAGTTGTCCAGCCTTACGGGATTGCACGCTCAGAATATAACAGTCGCCGGCGAAAACGCAACCGGCCTCTACGACGCGGACAGCCAGCCCTCCGCCTCCTTCCCCTACAAGGTGAACGGGGAAATCATAGGGTTTATGAAGGGCAACTTCAAATCTTTCGAAAACATGTACGAGGATGGTACCAACCCGATACCGAATTTCACTACTAGTTTCGGCCATCCGATAAAAGTCAAAAACTTTGCTACGAAAAGCGAGCTTCCGAATGTGGAATTCCAAGCCGAGGGCGCCTGTTTTTTCCAGTACGCTCCGGGCGTAGTAAACAGCGCGGGAGCGGTAAAATTTATGCAGACGGATCCGGATATAGGAATCGCTGTTACGGCCAAATATATTGACCTGCGCACTTTGACGCGAGACCAGACGAGGGCTGTGCACAATCATACATTGTCGAATACGGACGAAATCGCTTTCAGCTCGTTGATCTCCGCGCCGCAGACATACGACGAGAGGTATTACTTGGACTACGACACGGGCTATTATGTCGACGATGGCGTGACGAAATTGATTCCCACGGGATTGCAATACTACGCCAGCAATCAAACCGGTTCCATATATGGGGTTTTGGATTTGCAAAGTTGGACTACGGGAAACCCGCCGAGAGATAAATCGGCTATCCAGTAGCCCTCCATTGTAAATAAACCTTACACGCGCCAAAACCCCTCTCTTGATTTCATGATTGGCAATCCGGCCCTCGCCGCCGTACTCGACGACCGCCTCCGCGGCATACAAAGGTCGTGGTTATTTTGAATTCGGAATTGCTGATGTTGTACTTTTCTTCCCCGTGCGGTATAGTAGAAATGTAACATAGTGGGGGGCATTTTATGGCGGAAATGACGGCGCAGGAAGCGGCTGAATGGGGGAAAACCCTGAATTTCGAGAAAGTCTGGGCTATTTTTGCGGAAATCGGGCAAAAACAGGCAAAAACCGATGAACAACTGACCAGGCTGGAAAAAACCGTGAAGCGGGTAAGCAACAATGCGGGCGGCTTAAATCGCTCTATGGGCGAACTGGCCGAAACCCTTATCGCCGCCCGCTTATGGGAAAAATTCCCCGGCTATGGCCTTACCCGCGCCTATCAGCGCATTCCCCTGTATGATAAAAACAACCAAATAAAGACGGACATTGACATTCTGCTGGTTAATACGGATATATGTATGGCGGTTGAAGTAAAACACGAACTTAACCGGATGGACGAAGTTGACAGGCACATAAAACGGATGCAGCTTATCCGGCAATATCCGCCGCCGCTTATTACGGCAGACAAACAAATGCTGGGCGCAATGGCCGGCGGGCTTGTGGACCCCGATGTAAAAGATTATGCGTATAAATCCGGTTTTTTTGTACTTGAACTCGCAGGGGAATCGGTTCGTCTTATCCAGCCGCCGGAAGGTTTTGAGCCGAAGAAGTGGTAGTCAACGGCCGCAGGATTAAATCCGGGGCTTGGATTTTCCGTATTTTTATGCAAATTATTCATACCAAAAAGCCTGTCCAGAATATCCACCCGGATATAGGCGTTGGCGTGCCAGTCGCAATGGAGAAAGATACTGCCTGTGGGCTTGAGGATGCGGTGCATCTGTTCAATCCGTTCTTTCAGCCACGCGATATAATGGTCAATGCCGCCCGCCCAACGGTCCTGAAAACTGCGGACTTCCCCCGCGTCTCCCCAGATAACCCCGTAATTGCGGTTGCTGAAAAACGGCGGGTCAAGGTAGATAAGGTCAACGCTCTCCGCCTCCATTGCTTTGAGGATTTCGAGATTGTCGCCGAGGATGAGGCGGTTGACGGTCATGGCTATTCCTCCCTAATATTTATTTGCTGAACAGTTTTTTCCTGTAGCTCTTCATGGAAATTTCTTATTTTGTTTATTATTTCTTTCTCAGTGTCATTGAATTTTATTTTGTTTAACAATTCTTTTTTTGTCTCATCATCCGCGAGAATATAGAGATAGCCCTTGTTGTTTGCTGTATTGTTGTTTTTATCGTCTGTCAAAACACGGCT
>JAISYE010000297.1 GCA_031297485.1 Clostridiales bacterium | reverse complement strand
AACCTCCAGTATTGTGATTCGATTACCGTGGGTATTATAATGGAAGGACCCCGAAAAAACAAGACCGAATTGCCTCCTTGCCTCTTGGCTGTCTAAAGAAATTCGTATATAATATTTTTATACTCACACACGAAAACATCTTCGTCGGGCTTCGCCCGACTATCGCTAAAAATCATTCAGTGTTTTCGTGTGTGAGCAACCAACAACCTCGCTTTTTTCATTATTGATGAAAAGGCAAAGACCGTTAATGTTGAACGTATCTTATACTCGCGGCGCGATTGGCTCCGCATGCTGTAGCGTCACGTTCAGAAAACGTTTACACCAATTTATTATGAGGAGTTATTATTATGCGACTAGAAGATGCTAATGTCAAAATGGGAATAGAGATATACGCGGATAGAAAATGGCAGGAAATGGGTTGCGGTGTAGGCTGCGGCGCGGATTTGAACCAGTGTTGTGAAGACGACATACGCGTCAGTATAAATGTGGAAAAATCTAATGAAAAAGACGATACAGAGGAATGGCGCGTTGTGGCCTCTGTTTTTCCCACGCCTGGCAAAAGCCCCGCTTTAAGCGGAATCCGCTGTGTCTTTAACGCGCCCTCGGAATATAAGTGTACATTTATGCCGCATCTTTGTCCGCGGGAGGATATGGTAATCAGTGAAAAGGTTTTCAGAGGCGCGCCGATTATTCTTGAAAGCACGGAGCGCTGCCTGGTGCTGCTGCCGGATTTAGGTCAGGCGGCCAAGCCACATCCCGTCCCTTTCCTGATGGACTACCGCCTTGAGGGGAACACTTTGTCATACGGCGTTGGGTTCTCCAGTGAGAGCGGCCACGTGTATTACGCCATGACTGGGGAATCCGCCTTGCTTACGCCGCTGGAAATCTCCTTCTATGTGGTAAGCCTTAAAAAGCGGCCGGGCTCCTGGAGGGATTATCGCGCGGTTAATGACTACATTTGGCGGAAGTTCGCGGAAAAGACAATGGCCACGGGTCCGCTGCCTGACATTGGCAGTCTGCCACAGTATGTTTCATATGCTTACGACTGGGCCTTCCGGCGCTGGAAGGAAATCTGCTGGCAGGAATTTGATTACCGCCGTGAACGCATTGGCGGCGTTGTGTTTATTGTGACGGCGGAGCAAAAGCCAGGCAGGGGCGCGGAAAATATCTGGCGGGAGCCTAAGAGCATTTGGAACCAAGCCTGGTTTTGCAGCCTGCGCAGCGCCTATGGTTACTATAAATGGGGCGAACGTACCGGCGACCGGGACTTGACAAGCAAGGCCCGAACGGCGCTGCGGTTCGCGCTGGCCGCGCCCATGGAGGACGGGCTGTTCCACGGGTATTATCGGGCGGACGAGAACGGGGACTGCGCGCGCGGGCAATGGTTTAAATGTTCCCCCCGCCGTCCGGAAGGCCATGAGGAGTTTTACCATCTGACGGACAGTTCCTGGACCTGTTACTGGCTCATGAAATGGTATACAGAGATTGAGACGGACAGCAAAGAACCCTACGAACAAGGACAGCACAAAATTCCGTTTTCGCAAAGCGAAAATTCCGAAGAGATACTAAATTTTGTTGAAAAATACGCGCGCAAGCTAATATCACTACAGCAAGAGGACGGCAGTTTTCCTGCCTGGGTAAGGCCCGCGCCCGGCGGCAACGAACTTTCCCCTTTTTTACGGGTCAGCCCGGAAAGCGGAATGCACATTTTGTTTCTTTGCAAATTATATGAGACGGTAAAGCGTCAGGAATATTTGGAAGCCTGTGAAGCCGCCGCGGACTTTGTGACCCGCGAAATTATCCCGACGGGAAGGTGGGAGGACTTCGAGACCTATTGGTCGTGTTCTCCGCAATGGGAAGGGAAACGCTTCGGCGTGCCGGACGCGCGCAGCGGGCTTTATAATCAGTGCAGCTTGGGGATGTACTGGTGCGCTGAGGGTCTGCTTGCCCTTTACGACGCAACGGGCGGCAGGCAATATCTGGACGCGGGCGAAAAGGTACTGGCAGAAATGTCTCTTTACCAGCAGATATACCAACCATCTTTCTTCCCTGTGGATACCATCGGAGGGTTTGGCGTCATGACTTCGGATAACGAGTGGAATGACTCGCGGCAGAGCCTGTTCGCGCTGACCTATCTGAGGTTCTTCCTGCGTACCGGCCGCCGCCCGTACCTGGCCCGCGCCCACTGGGCCATGAGGGCTTCCTTCTACATGATGTACTGCCCTGAAAACCCCGTGGTAAAGCAGCTGTACGAACAAGCCTACCCCTTCTTTGACGAACAGGATTACGGCTTCCACATGGAAAATTTTAACCATCACGGTAGCGCGGAAGACAAGGCGGTGGGCGGGTTTACGATTTTTGACTGGGCCAACGGCGGCGCGGCTGCTGCCCTGTTTGAATTTGCTGCTTTGCTTGCGAATGTGAACATGTGAACGGACACCGTTAGAGGGCGCTGCCCCATTGTCGCGGGCTTAAGGAATGGGGAAGGTCAAAACACTAAAACCTTGGGGCTCTGCCCCAAGCCCCGCTGGGGATTTCATCCCCAGACCCCTTCTTAAGAGCGGCGAGTATATCACTTTTTGATGCAGGTACAGCCTTTTCCTTAGGACGTGTTTGAAAACTGGATTCCAGCGCGAAATTGCAGCGGTTTCATTAGAAATTTCGCGCTTTAATGAATTTTCAAACACACCTTAAAGGGATTGGGTATTTTTTTCTTAAGTTCGCGCTCATGGGGCTTTACCTTAAACCCCGCTGGAGGTGCGTGTTTGAAAATTGGATTCCGATACTCGCGCTTGCTCGACGCAACGCGAAATTGCGGTTGTTTCATTCGGAATTTCGCGCTTTCAGGAATTTTCAGACACGCCTTAGCATAGTTTTAGAGTTTTTCAATTTCAGTATTACGCTGAAATATGGTGGATCATAGTATATCTGAACCTCTACGATGATCCATTCATTCTTATCTGTTATAACTTCAATATCAACACGGCATCCGCGTTCGTTCGGCGTTTTGTAATACCGCTGCGGCGTCACGGAAATGACCTTGCCAATGATAACGCCGTCTTTAGCGAGAATAGCGCCAATCAAACTAGCCGTTGCCAGACCGGCGCTCTGCACATTCACGAAAATCGCGCCGACAACCTGGTCAGCCAACGGGGACATTATGATATATTTTTTCTGCGTAGACACAGAGACATCCTCTATACTTAAATAGTCTGCCGGCAAACGCAAGCTCGACTATCGGAATCCAGTTTTCGAACACGTCCTGGGGACGGACGTACCCGCTTAAATTCACGCCGCGTATATCAACGCCGCATACAGCACAAATAATCCCACGCAGGCCCAAAAGGACCATGTTATCGCTCTGGGAGATTTATGGGGTTCGGAGTTATCCGGCAGGACATGTGTTTTATTGGCGGTATTGTATTGTATAAAAATAGTAAACAAAAACCCAAACACAGGCAAGAACATTAAAGCGTTTATAAATAAATAGCCATAGGCCAGCGTAAGCTCATTACCCGTAAGCGTCGTGACACCGTATGTTTCCGGGTCCGCTAGGAAATATCTGTACTGGGTAAACACACTTATAAAATTAAATATAAAGTGCGAGAGCATGGGTGCCAGGATACTGCCGGTAAGGCGGACAAAATACGCCATAAAGAATCCTAACAGAAACGCGTAAGGAAACTGGGATAAATTAAAATGAAACAAACCGAAAAAAAAGCCGTTTACCAGGGCAGCTTTTTTTATATCCACATTAGAATAGTTGCTTAAGACAACGCCGCGCAGGGTTACTTCCTCACAGACCGCGGGCATAACGCACAATAAAAGTATTAAGACCGGGTACGGCAAAGAATAAAGCGCTTTAACCTGCTCAAACAGCGTGTTCTCCACAAACAGCGAACTTACCGCAGATAAAAATTCCGCCATTGGCCGCAGCGTAATTGTCATAAAAACAATCAGCAGCACGTTGATAACACTTAAATTTTTATATGGCAGCACACTCGCGGCCGGTTCCTTTGTCACATACAGGTAAGCCACGATACACAGCAGGTAAATAAAGGGTTCGGCGCACAATATGTGCCAGTCAGTTATCCACCCGTATACACCGGCCAACCCGGCTATAACAAATTTCGCCCCTGTAAACACAACCATAATGAAGAACATAAAATTATTGCCTCTTGAAGGCATTCGCATACTCTCTACTCCATTTCCACTGCGTTTATTCTGAACTTGCGTGCCATGTTCGCCTTCTGCAGCCGCGGATTAGCCCGTTCGGCAATGGCGATTGTTTTATGAAACGTCTTCCACAGTTCCCGATATTTTTCCTCGTCAGCAGTATAAACCTTGCGCGCGTCATGCCCCACCTTGGCTGAGACGTATTCGGCCCCGTTGTAAACAATAGCCTCGCCGCGCTTAATATCATGTATAATCCAGCCTTGATTTTGAAAGCGTTCGGCAAAATGCCCCGCCAGTACCGGCAGAATATTGTTTACAGGGGTTATTTTCGCGTAAAACACCCCGTCCTGCGTCTGGGCGAACCGCAGGAACCCCTTCGCCAGATGTGCCTCGTTTGACACCTGCCGCGCCAAAATATGCACGCCTAAAACATAATCCATTTCTTCGTGACTGTCAATTATACTTCCAAATTTAAATCCACTGACAAGATACTTGAATATCCGCGTATACCGATCCTGCCCGGCAGAGTCGGCCAAAAAGGCGTGATACGCGTTTCCCGCCGCCTGTTCAGATATCTTAGCGGTTACCGCCTTCCAAACCCGCTCCGCCAGTTCCGGCCGCGTATCCACAGACACGTAGAGCGTATCTAAAGTCTGCTGGCAAGTTTCCTCCATTAATAAATCCGGCCGCAGTTTGTCATAATAGTATCTGTAAACTACTGTCAACAAACCGTCAAACGTTCCGTCAAACTGTACACCCAGCACCTTCCCTTCGGCCATCGCTTATCCCCTCTTTCAACGGTTATACTCTTTAATGTACTCCTTTCACGTGGCTGCCCATTCCGAGTTAAATCGCCCAACATGAGTTTCTCTAAACGGTCAATGTCGGGAAAAACGATTTTTGCCCCGCGTTTATGCAGCCGTCGCACTTCTCTGAAATTTCTGTCAAGTATCACTTGCAGGCGGCAGGCGTGTATCTACAGGCACAGGATTTCCCTTAATCAAATGAATATGGTTTATGTATTTGGGCAGGATGGGAATATATTTTGTAATAGAAAAACAGCTTTAAAGCTGCCATATTCACCAATGACTATTTTAAGACATTCGCCGTACCGCGTAATATTCTTTTCCATAATCGGCTGGTATTTGTCCACTCTGCTGCTCATGGGAATGACCCATAAAAGCCCTATATTTTTATCTTTAAGACAAAAATACGTGGGGTGGTAAGCAATGCCCTCATAGTTGCGCATTAGTCTGCCATCGTTAGCCACGTCAAAAAAATCATCCCTTATGTGGTAAACTTAGCCGGGGATAACATCTTTTTCATCCATATTCAACCATCCTTAATAGTGAAAAGCCCCATTGTCACAGACAACGGGGCCACCATTTTCGAGCCTTTACTTTTTTTGTACCCCGCTCCGGTATGCGGAGAACACTTTCTGCGCCTCAACAGGCACATAATCAGTATACCCATACAACCGAAGAACGTCAAGATAATTTTACGGTCAGAGTAATTAAATGGGCATTCTTTTCCCATACTAACCCAGGCGGGCGAATTGTGTTCGCCCGCACCCTACGGCAAATCTCAAAATTTGCGCATAAAAAATATCATTTTTCCAGCGCAACCGACTCCAGGCCGTACCATTGAGCCTCGCCGCTGTTGCGGTAGTCCGCCGGGTCGCCGCTTAAATCTCCGAAGTAAATCAAATGCGGCATGGCGGTATATGGCGTGAGCCTTAGGTTCTTATCCCCGCTGGCGAAAAGAGCCAGGCGCGCCGCGTGTTCGGCGCGGTACCGCTCCGCTTCGCCGTTCAGCAAGGAATGCGCGGCGCTGACACTGGTTATGGCGTCTTTATTTCCGGACGCGGTGACCAGTAAAACTATCGCAAAACAGGCTGCCGCTGTCACAGATATTACCCTAACGGCAAGCTGTCCGTTGGGGACCGGAACGTCAATTTTCTGCCGCCTTTTAGCGAACCGCGCCCGCTGCCTGGACATGGCCGCCCTGCGTTCAGCTGATTTACGCGCCGCCCATCCGCACCAATACAACACTGTAACAAGCACGAAGAATAAAAAAACATAGTAATTGTAATCCACCACGCGCATAGGGCCGTAGCCGGACATTGTATACAAATTAGGCGTAAATGAAGATGCATACGCGCCATACAACAGCACGGTCACCGCTCCCGGCAGTGAGAAGGAGAAACCTGACCTGGCCGCCAGCCTGTACAGCAGCGGCGTCAAGGCCGCAAACGCCAGGAATTCCGGCGCTCCCGCCACCAGCGGCACAAACATTGCGGCGTAGACGAAGGAAGTAAGTATTGCGCTTAATCCGCTCATCGGATATAAGTTTTCGTTAATTAAAGCCTCCTGGCGAATCGCGTTGCCCGGCGCGGAAACGCTGATAAACAGGGCCGCGCATAAGCAGGCCAGGCTTATCAGCGGAACCCAGAAGGTTTTACGCCGCTTAATAAGCGCGTAAGCCGCGAACAGCGCTGTCATGAGGGCCGCGGTCAAGGCGTTTGGGAAATTCCCGCCGCCGATTACGAATGATATCATGCCCCCCCCCCCACAAAGCAGGGCTGTTCGCCATGAGAGTTTTTCAGCGTTTGCCGCTTTCAACAGCAGGGCGGCCAGGAATAATGAGAGGGACGCGAAACCAGTATAATATACCGCGGAGTTGTACCAATAAAAGGCTTCCTGCGGGAAGGGCACAAACTCAATGGCGAGGAAGACCATCACCGACGCGATTACAATGTATTCCCATTTTTCCGCGCGCAGACAGTCCATCAGCCCAACTTTAAGCACCGCGAATATTCCTGTGACAAAGGCCAGCATAACGCCTATAAGCCCGGGGCCGTATAAACTTTCACTAAAAACCGCAGGGTGCATCGCCATAACAAATACTCCCGCGAAAGTGCCCTGCCAAGTTTGAAACACCTCGCCCACGCCTTCCGCGGCAGCCTTCGCCGCGGCGAGCAGGGAGCCTGTTTCCCGCCAGGCGCCCACAGTGCGGTTCCCGTAGCTGAAATCGTCCGCAAAAGGGTGCGCGTACATCGCAATAGTCAGTACCGGCAGCATGGCTATTAACAACCCGGCCAGCACGCATATTATTAACCGGAAGTCCCGGTCCCGAGTGTAACGGTTCGCCTGAAACCGAGTAAAAAAGTCCTTCATAAAGTGTCTATCTCCTTTTATCTAAGGCGCGAAAAGAAATGCACTTTTCGCGCCGGTTGTTGGTTGCTCATACACGAAAACATTGAATGATTTTTGGCAGATGTTTTCGTGTGTGAGTATAGTATTTTGGGTCTTTCAAAATTCAGGTGTAGTCCAAA
>JAISYE010000296.1 GCA_031297485.1 Clostridiales bacterium | reverse complement strand
GCCGCCCACAGCCCACCCGCCCCCCCCCCCCGCCGACCCTCACCGGCCCCCCGGCCGGGGGGTATCCAGACTCTTAGCAGACGAGTATCAGTGCGGGCTGCATGGTTTTATTTATGCGGATAAGAGCCTGTCTAAAAACTTTTTAATAAAAGAGAAAGAAAAGCGAATTTAACCATATTCAAAGTATTTTGGATAAGGCGTTCAGAATTTTTCCAAAGCCGCCTGCATTTATCAAGCTATCCAAAACTCCGTTGGACAATCCAACGTTTTGGAATGACAGCAAAAGTATGTAATTCAGAATGTTTGGCTACTTGAACAGTTGCGCCTGTTAATTCAAAAACTGCTTTTGCGAAATCTTTTCCGTGTAGCCACCATCGCAAAGAAGCGTTTCAAACTTTCCTATATAATGGCCATCATTGCCAAACATCAAGATAACCCCCTGTCTGTCGGAGATATTAGCGGTCGTAATAAACATAGCATAGGGGAAACCAAGGACATCGACGGCTATATGGAGCTTGATTCCTGTTTTTTTAACCGCCATCATAACCTTTTTTTCCGGCTGTGTCCGCATTTTGTATGGTTTTGGAATCTATAATGAGACTTTACTGCAAAAGCCCAATTTTGGCGTTGGGTAGCGCTCTCGCAGATGAAAAGGTGTAGTTTTTCTTGTTGAAACTACTTAATTTTAGCACGATACTTGTGCTATATACTATCAATAATAAACAAATTTTTTATTACAAAATTAACCGTCAAGAGTTCTTGCAGTAGACTCATAATGAGCATAGTCGGCATAGGATTTTTCCTTGTTTCGCAGCGACGCAATTCGGTTAGCTTGGCTTGAACATAATCTAACACCGGAAAGCCTTTATCGTCTTTCTTAGAGTATATCCCTTAATAAACAAGAATACTGATTTTGCGCTATTTTTGCGTTTCAACAAATCCAATATTTAAGCCATTCTGTTCTATTCAGGGATAAGCCCTTAGTCCATACTTTGTAATAATAGTATACATGACGATAGTCTGGAAAATGGTGCGGTAAAGCACGCCACGTACAAGCGTTTTTGAGTAAATACAGTATGGCGTAAAACACCTCGTGCAAATCAATTTTTCGTGGCCGAGCTGTTTTATTGGCATTTTCTAGGTCTTGGCTTACCAACGTAAACTGCTCGCGGGTTATGTCGCTCGGATACGTCTCTCGCATATTTTCCATCTCTCTATGTTTTTTTGCCGTTATACCATAAGTAGGAGATTTTAGACAGGCTCTTAAACGTCTGGCCTTTGTATGAGAAACTCCCGGCGTTATCCATCCTGCGTTTCTCTTTAACGCATAAAATGCCATCAAGGTCTTCCACGTGTTTGCAGGGCACAAAGACGCTGCCTTCCGTTGGCACGGCGAACTGCTTGTTAAACATGGGCAGGTACTCTTCTTGTAAAAACTCATTTGCCGCTTCCACCGTTTGGATTCCCTTTAAACGCAGTTCAACCGGCAGGCGGCTCTGCAGCGTCTCCCATACGCTTGCGGTGAACGCGCGCGTATGAGTTCTATCCCCAGCTCGTCCAAGATCCGCCCGAACTGTGTCAGATTAGCTTCCTCACCTTCCGCCTTCCGTTCCTCTGTCTTGGGCGAACGGAATATCGTATGCTGATTCGAATACACCGACAGCGGCACGCCCCTGTTTCTGAGCGTTTGCCTCATGATTTGCCTCCGCCTCTCGGCTTATTCTCCCTTCGTTGTAGTTCCTCAGTACGTGTGCTTGCTTTAGCTGCTTCTGATTCATCTTGATTTTCGTCTCCATGCGAGACATTTTATCAAGATAATCTTAACGAGACATTATCATAAGTTAATAACAAGGCTTTTTTATTTTTATTTGACATTGGAAAGAATAAATACTAAAATGACATCATAAACATGGAGGTGACAGTATGAAGAAATTTTCTAAAGATGAGCGTGTTAAGGCTCATAGCAAAGTCCACAAATACGAAGCCGAAACAGATGACATCTTAAAAGACGATGGTGCGGCTTCAAAAAAGGTTAAGGGTAAATACGCTGACGAGGGTTTTGGCAATACTCTTGATTACTATAACGACGACATGCCAATAAAGGCCGCGAGCAAATTGTATGACAGCGTGAAAAACGGCAAGACCAAGGCGGGCGCGGCGCAAGATGACGAAGAAATTGTCAAGGGTTACGAGGACGAGTACGAGGAAGATATTGCCGAGCCGCCCGTTCCCGTTCCTGAAACATTGGCGGAAGACCAACCCGTGTCGGAATCTAAAGTTATTCGGGATATGGACCATCAGGAGAGCGCTGACGCCGCTGACCCTCCGGAAAAAGAGGAGGACAAGCCAGCCGAAAAGCAGGCTTCCGCGCGTCATGCAGACAGGTATCATAAGGACGACCAACCCTACGATTTTTCTCGCTACAGGCGCGAACGTGAACGCAATGTAACAAAGCCAAGCCCGCGCAAACCGGTGCGCACCGCTTCGGCGGTCCGGAAACCGCTTGCGGCCCCGGTCTCCAACCCAGATAAACCTGCCGTCCCGGCCACTGGCGCGTTGCCCCTGCGTCCGGAACGCCGTAGGCGTGAGACCGCGCTCCTTCTCGACAGCGATACAGGCCGGAATAATTTTGAGACTGACGATGGTTTTGAATATGATGCACCCCCCCAAACGGAGCTTTTCAAGATTGTGCCCATTGTGGGAGTAATTCTGCTGTTAATTATAACCGCCGTATTGGTGTATCAACTGGAGGCGGCAAAAGCGGAACTGAACACGGCGAAAGAGGAGTTGCGCGTTCAAACGAACAGCGGTCTGGACGTAAACGAACTGCGGCTGGAAATTGAAAGACTTGAAGAAGAAAAGATCGCGCTGCAGAACCAAATTGACGAAAAAGCCTATTTGGCAGTGGAAGCGCCGCAAGAGACAACACCCGCCGACGGTGGCGAACAGCCCGAGCCAACGCCCGAACCGGCCCAGGCAAACACCGGTGGCGAACGTTACTACGAAGTGGTAAGCGGCGATAACTTGAGCAAAATAAGCTCGGAGTTTTACGGTAACGCGATGGAGTATATGAGAATAGTTGAAGCTAATAATTTAGAACAAGACGCGCGGGGTAATTACTTGATTTATCCCGGAGCCACATTGATAATACCCTAAAGGCGGTTGACATTAGAAATGAGTCTATCTAAGAAAGATTTGGAAGCAATGAACATAAGTGCGCTTCATAAAACAGCGCGTGATTGTGGAATGAAAAACTTTTGGCGTTGGAAGAAGTCCGATTTAATTAATGCCATTTTTGAGAAGCTGGCGCAGGCGGAGGACATGTCAAAAACAGACGAGCCGCTGCCTACGCCGGATGGCGGCGAAATCGCGCAAGCCGGCCCTCTGGCGCACCCAGAGGCGGACGCGCCGGAAGTCTCAACGACGTACACGGGCGAGACCCCCGTGACAGACACGGTAGAGTCCGTAAAGACAGACACGGACGAAACCCCGGAGACAGACACACCAGAGGCAGTAACGGATGGCACAAAGGATATCCCGATGACAGCCGCAACGGAAGCCCTAAAGGTAGAAACGGACGAACTCCCGAAGGCCGTTATAACGGAGACCCCAAAGTCTGACACAACAGAACCTCCGAAGGCCGACACACCAGAACCCCTAAAGTCTGACACAACGGAACCTCCGAAGGCCGACACACCAGAACCCCCAAAGTCTGGCACAACGGAACCCTCGAAGGCCAGCACACTAGAACCGCCAAAGGCTGGCACATTAGAACCCCCGAAGGCCGACACATTAGAACCCCCGAAGGCCGACACATCAGAACCCCCGAAGGTTGGCACGCCAGAAGCCCAAAAGTCTGACATGTCAGAAGCCCTCAAAGCTGATACTGATACAGACGAAACCTCGAAGGCTGGCACACCAGAAGCACCGCCGGATGTCACAAGCAGACATCAGCGTTCCGCCACTGGTTCGGCCCCAAAGCCCGCTTCAAGCGAGCCTTTACGAGAAACAGCCTTACGTGAGTACCCTCCGCAGCCCACCACGCCCGGCGGGCGTGAAAGCCGGCGCGCCAGGCCCGAGCCTTCAAATGACAAGGGTATACTGGAGGTAATGCCTGACGGCTTTGGCTTTTTGCGCAACGAAAATTTTCTGCCCGGTTCAAAGGACATTTATGTCTCGCCATCCCAGATACGGCGGTTTAATTTAAGGACCGGCGACTGCGTGCAGGGTATTTTACGCGAGCCAAAGGATGCCGAAAAATTTGACGCCTTGCTGTACGTTAAAACCGTAAATGAAGACAACCCTGAATTTGCGCTGCGTAGGCCGAATTTTGAGGACTTAACACCCATCTTCCCAACAGAAAGAATGCACCTGGAAACCGAAAAGACGGAAGCCGCCACGCGGCTGATAGATTTGGTAGCTCCCCTGGGCTGGGGTCAGCGCGGTATGATAGTTGCGCCGCCCAAGGCAGGCAAGACTGTCTTGCTCAAGAAAATAGCTTCGGCAGTAACGCAAAACCATCCGGACATAAATTTAATAATACTGCTGATAGACGAACGTCCAGAGGAAGTAACAGACATTCAGCAATCCCTTAACGGGAAGAATGTGGACGTTGCATACTCCACCTTTGACGAACAGCCGGAGCACCATAAACGCGTGGCGGAAATGGTGCTGGAACGCGGTAAACGCATAGTGGAACACGGCAAGCACGCCGTAATTTTGCTGGACAGTATAACGCGGCTGACGCGCGCCTATAACCTGACAATACCCTCCAGCGGCCGGACGCTTTCCGGCGGCCTCGACCCCGCCGCTTTATATATGCCGAAAAAATTTTTCGGCGCCGCGCGCAACATAGCGGAAGGCGGCTCGCTTACTGTATTGGCTACCGCCCTGGTTGACACCGGAAGCAAGATGGACGACGTTATATTTGAGGAATTTAAAGGTACGGGCAACATGGAGCTTGTATTGGACAGACGCTTATCCGAAAAAAGAATTTTTCCTGCCATTGATATACTGAAATCCGGTACGCGGCGCGAAGAAAACCTGCTGACACCGGACGAACTGGATGCGATTTATACCCTTCGGCGGCTATCCGGCCAAATTTCAGCCAGCGATTTAGTAGAACAGGTAACAGATATGCTTTTTAGGACAAGGAACAACAAAGAGTTTGTAGCTGGCCTTAAACAGATAAATTTCGACAGATAAACGTTTTTTTACCTGACTATCATGCAAATACCATTAATGTTTTTCTGCCAAACCAGTATAATATATTGTGTGAAAGTATATATGAGGTGGTTTTTGCATGAATAATTTTTTGAAGAGATGTCTTTGCGCAGCGGCGGCTTTGTGCGCGGCCTGCGCGCCAGACACCAGGGAGACGATGGTAGGGCTGGGGACCGAGGCGGAGTCCTTAAAGGGCCTAAGCCAAATAGTAGAACAGTTTGACAGTGTGCCAATTGAACATGGCGCGGAGCAGGATGACGGCGCGGAACCGCAAGAAGAAGCCGTGTATACGGTAAAAATAGAAAGCACGGCCCTAGGCACGGTCAGGCCCAACGAGATAGGGCATATAATGATAATCATGTTTCACGGTTTGGACAGAAACAGCGCAAGCGAGCCATATATGTGTACGGTCGCGGAATTCAAGAATTTTTTGCAGCGTCTTTATGACGAAGGGTTTAGGACAATTTCTCTCAGCGACTTGATAAATAACAATATTACTACCCCGGCCGGATATACGCCTGTGGTTTTAACATTTGACGACGGGCTGGCTACGGCTTTTTCGCTTACAACGGCAGAGGACCGCCTTGTGCCTGTGCCGGACTGCGCGGTTGACATCATGGACCGTTTTGCGGAGGAACATCCCGATTTTGGCCGCGCGGCGACCTTCTTTATAAACGGACGTATTCAGACATTCCAAGGCGAGGGCACACTTGCGGAGCGCATGCAATACCTGCTGGACAACGGCTACGAAATCGGCAACCATACTTATTCCCACGCGCGGCTGCTGGGCGCGTCCGCAGCGGAAATCCAGTCCGAAATGGGCAGGCTTGACCAGCTGGTGCGCGCGGCAGCGCCGGACTTTCAAATGACGGCTATGGCCTACCCTTACGGCGAACGGCCTGTGCTGGAACTGCGCCAATATGTTTTGGACGGTATATACGACGGCATGGAGTATCATTACAAATGGGCCTTAAAGGAAGGGCAGAACGGCGCGTCCGCCGCCCCCAACAGGTCAAATTTCGACCCCCTGGCTGTTCCCCGTGTGCGCGGCACAGCCACGGCGCCCACGGACCTTGGCTGGTACTTTGATTATTACAGCCAGCACCCAGGCGCGCGCTATATTTCCGACGGCAACCCCAATGTTATTGCCATTCCTGAGTCTGCTGTGGAAAATTTGAATTTAGACAGCCTTGGTGCCAAAGACTTATTGGTGTATGAGGAAACATCATCTTGATGCAGACACGCCTTATGGACTGCCAAAAGTCCGTGAATACCTACGAACCTATCCCTTAATAGATAAGAATGCTTATTTTGCGCCATTTAGCATTTAACACTAAGCGTGAATTACGGAAACGACAATGCACAAATTGGAAATTTTTCTTCGCACCAATAAATAATGACAGCCAGGGGCGTGTTTGAAAACTGGACTCCAGCGCGAAATTACAGCGGTTTTATTCGAAATTTCGCGCATTAAGGAATTTTCAAACACGCCTTAACCAGCGGGAATTATTGCCGCACAACCTCTACTGTAAGGTCTGCCGTAACGTTGCCCTGTAGCTTCACATGCACCTTGCTTTCCCCTGCCGTCTTAATCGGCTCGTCCAGCACAATCTTCTTCCTGTCCAAAACAATACCAAGCTGTTCCTCTAAGGCGGCCGAAATCTCCTTGCTTGTCACCGCGCCGAACAGTTTCCCGTTCTCGCCCATTTTTGCCGTCACCCGTACTGTCGCCTTATTTAAACTGTCCCGCGCTTTATCGGCTTCTTCAAGCTCACGCCGCACCTTCTGCTCTGCGGCCTTTTTTTTGTTCTCCAGCTCGGCAAGGACCTTGCCGCTGGCTTCCATGGCAAGTTTGCGCGGCAGCAGAAAATTGCGCGCGTGTCCGTCCGCCGCGTTTATCAGTTGCCCCTTGGTACCTACTCCCTTTACGTCTTCCAATAAAATTACCTTCATATATGTTAGCTCCTTCCGCTTGACATTTTTTGTAGTGTAGCACACTACGCGGTATATCGCAAATTAATCAGGTTAATAATATGGAAAAAAGCAAAACACTTCCACATAAGGAGCTTCCATGGAAAAATTCATAATTACACAAAGCCCGCCGCTAAAAGGCACAGTACGAGTAAGCGGTTCCAAGAACGCGGCGCTGCCCATACTCGCCGCTACCTTGCTGACAGAAGCGCAATGCGTTATAAAAGACGTGCCGGAACTTCTAGATGTACAACGCATGGAGGAATATCTGCAAACCTTTGGCGCGGATACACAGTGGCAGCGTGAAAAAAACAAGATAACCGTCGGGGTTAAGAAGATAGCGTCAACGGAAGCGCCGTATCCGCTGGCGTGCAGTATGCGCGCATCCTTTCTTGTAATGGGCCCGCTACTGGCCCGGGCTGCCCGCGTTAAAATTCCGCTGCCCGGAGGCTGCGCTATAGGCGCGCGGCCGGTTGACCAACACCTTAAGGGCCTTGCCGCCCTTGGCGCGGAAATAACTCAGGAGCACGGCATGGTATACGCCAAGGCGAAACGACTGCGAGGCGCGAATATCTATCTGGACTTTCCCAGCGTCGGCGCGACGGAGAATATCATGATGGCGGCGGTACTGGCCCGGGGCCGCACAATAATCGAAAACAGCGCAATCGAGCCTGAGATAGTGGATTTAGCTGGTTTCCTCAACGCCATAGGCGCGGACGTGCGGGGCGCGGGCACGGACACAATCAGGATAAACGGCGTGCGGGGCCTGCGCGGGGGAGAATACACCATAATCCCGGACCGCATAGAGGCCGGCACGTTCATGGTGGCCGCGGCTTTGACCCGAGGCGACGTACTGATAGAAAATATAGTGGCGGACCACCTCAAACCCGTGGCGGCAAAACTCAAGGAGGCCAACGCCGCGGTAGAGGAAGCGGAAACAGGCCTGCAGGTGCGTTATGTACTCCGCGGACGTCTGAAACGGGCGGACATAAAAACCTTGCCATACCCCGGGTTCCCGACAGATATGCAGGCGCAGTTTATGAGCCTGCTGGCGCTGGCCGAGGGCACGAGCATTATAACGGAAACAATTTTTGAGAACAGGTTTATGCACGTAGGCGAACTGAAACGTATGGGGGCGAATATAAAAATCGAAAGCCGCAGCGCGATTGTAGAGGGCGTTGAAAAACTGGCGGGAACACAGGTGCGGACCACAGACCTGCGGGCAGGCGCCGCGCTGATTTTGTCCGGCCTTATAGCGGAAGGCGAGACGGAAATAGACGACATATATCACATTGACAGGGGCTATTGTAAGATAGAGGAGAAACTCAGGGGGCTGGGCGCGAAGATTAAACGGGTTAGTTCATAATTGGGGTCTATTCAAAGGTGCAAGGCTTATGCTTATTTGAGCGCGCGCGAAGCGCAAGAAGGGGTCTGGGGATGAGTCCCATACGTGCGAACTTAAGGCTTGGGGAAGGTCAAAAGATTAAGACCAACGGACAACTTGCATGTGCTTTTATCGCTTTTAGACAAACCGAGTTTATTTAGGGGTAAGCTCTTATTGGGTTCATTATATTCAAAAGTTGTAGACACTTTTTCATTAACACTACAGCGTGAGTTCTGAGAACGACAATGCAGAAATCAAGAATTGTTCCTCGCCGCAATAAGTGCGGCAGGCCAACAATAAAGCCCGTTACTGCAAAATTTCACGCTGCAGTGTTAATCAGCCTTTAATTTTTCGGCTGAATCCACTCCGTGTGTGTGGAATTGGAAATCAGCACTTTGACGCCTTGCTTTTTATGCAGTTCAAAATATTCGTTAATTATATTTTGCAAGCCGGGCAGCACTTTTTCGAAGCTTTTAATAGGTATCTGCAGTTCCAGCTCCGTTTTGTCAGGCATTTGGACGATAAGGTCAATCCTAAGGCTCATTTCGTTAATCAAATAGGGATACTTTAACTCGCCCATGATGACGTTCAGCCATGTCACAGCGCTTTTGGCGCGCACTTCTTTGGTTTTAGCCCGTTTTTCCTTGCGCTTTACACTTTCGGCCTGTTTACCCTCGTAGTAGGCCTCTTTTTCCGGAATCATTTTCCAAATATCCGGCAAGCGTTCTATAAGCCGCAAAAGTCCCGGCACAGTAACGCCGGTATCGTCTTTTCCGTAGTAATATTTGTTCGTGCTGCAGGAATAGCCGCATATATTCAGGTTTAAACTGACATTGTCATACTTGCTTCCTCTTATGGAGTAGGAGACAGTTATCGCCGCGTTCATATTCCCGAAGATGTATTTGAACGACCCGTAGTCGCCTTGAGACGTGTCCATAGTAACTTCAGCGCCCTCGGGGCGGAAGGTCAGCAAGTATTTCTTAATCTCTGCCGGACTCTGAGGGCTTTCCGCCTCAAGCGCCAATATCAAGCTGACTTCACGCTCAATCCACTCTCTCATATACGCGTTATATTTCCAATCAAGCTTAGCCATAGGATACCCTTTTCTATCGAATATAACAGCACCGGCCGCGAGATTCCATCCATGCGTGATGCTTATCGTAACTGCGTTTATTATTGCATACCCAGACAATGTAGCGCCTCAACTGTTTCTCTACCTTGGGTATTGAAGCGTCGCCGTCGGTAAAAATAATCAACCCGTCGTATATGCCGCTGTTTCGCGCAAAAAAATCAACAATCGGCTCGAAACTCGTGCCGCCGCGCCCTTTGAAAGCAAACTGCTTCCGCGCCTTGGTCAGTTCGAGGGGCTCGCCTTGAATCTCCGTGTCGAAGGCTACCGCGTGAATCCGCTCGATGCCGTACTTGAAAAACCAGTTGATTGTCGAGTAGAATTTTTGCACCTCTGCGTCGCTGCAAGACGCGCTCACATCAACGCCGACTAAAAGCTGAGTGGTAAACCTTGATTTCTTGCCCATATAAAGAAAACCATAGCGCCTGCTCGGGCGAAAACGGGTAAGCACCCGCTCCTGAGACAGAACTGAAGCCCGAAAACCCGAAAGCACGGCTCGGTAATCCACGTCCGGTTTTAAAAGCGCCATAATAAGGCTTTGCAGATCACCTTTAAGGCTGCCCCAACTGTTAGGCTGCATATTTTCAATGATATGCGTTATTTGCAGGTCGAAGAACTCATTTTCCTGCCACAGCTCGGCGTTCTGAGCGTTTTGTCCGTCAGAGACAGCGTCACCGGCGTTCTGCCCGCCCGATTGCGGGGCGCCGCCCGATTTCTCGGCCAATTTCAACAGTTCGCGGTAATAGAATTCAAAGCTTTGACGGTTGTAGCCCGCGTCGCTCCAGAAGTCCGAAACCTGATGTTTCAAGCCGAGGCCTTTGTAGTTTTCGTTAAGGACAAGGTTGCTCGCAATATACGACACTGCCGCGTTCCTCGGAGGATAGCGGTACGGGTGGCGAAGCAAAATGCGGATAGCCTCAGCCTTTATCGCGCACTCAAGAGCGATGTCATCCAAAGCGGACAGGTAATCCGGGTTATACTCAATTCTACCCTTGCCGGCGCGAATAGTCTTAATCTCGGAGTTTGCGGCGACCTGATGGCTTGACACCACCAACAGCAGAAGCGGTTCTCGAAGAAAAAAACGGTCGCTGACGTTCTTAATCCGTTCGTCTAAAGTTCTCGGTTTCATAGCTGAATGTCCTTGATGTACTGTTCAATTATCGACATAATTTCCGGAGCTTCCGACAACAGGCTAATTTTCGTGAACGGGTAAGTATCCGCGTCGAACAGCGTAGTCCAATGAGCGAGAACTTCGCGCTTTTGCTCGGAATGCAGCCAGTTAGTGTATTTCGCAAAGTTAACCGTATATTTTTTCCTGATTTTCTTGTTTTTCTCGGCTTCAATCAGACGAAAACAAGATTCGTTAAGTGTCGTCAGCTCATGTGGTTCGGAACTGGAGAGGGACGGCAGCTCGGCTTCAAAGTTGTTAAGCACATCAATGGGCGAAAGTCCCGTGCGGTTACGGCAATGATACATGAAACTGACGGCGGCGGAGTTGCCGACCACTCCAGCGACGGTTTTCTCAGTAACTCCGTCCAGCTTTTTAAATGATCTGACTATCTCGGAAACACGTTCCCACGCACGACGGTCCGCAGATTTAGTTAAACCGTCTTGAATCTCACCGTCCAAAAATTGCGGTTTTTTGGATATAAAATCAATGACGCGTTTATCAAGCCCTGTCTTTTCCGCCCACAGCAGCCACTCCGAAACCGTCGGCGCGAACGTATATATATTGAACCGCGAAATAAGCGCGGGATCTAAATCCGTCAGTTGATACTCCTCGCCCTCGTTTACAGCGGAGATAATCTGCGTGCCCTCCGGTAACTTGCGCCCTACGATAGCTTTGTTAAGCGTCAAATCCATAACGCACTGAAGTATTTCGGGACGCGCCCGGTTTAGTTCGTCGAGGAATAATACCAAAGGTTTGCCGTCCTCCGGAAACCACCACGGAAGCCGGAACTCTGTTTTGCCGGTCTTGTCATTCAACGCCGGTAAGCCGATAATGTCGCCCGGGTCGCTCATCTGCCCCAAAAACAGAGTGACTACCTTTTGCCCCTTTGAGGTAAAGTATTCGGTGATTATACGGGACTTTCCAATTCCGTGCCTCCCCGCCAGCATAATATTATGATGCCGCGGCGTAATCTCCAGCACACCCATAAGCTCAGAAGTATTAATAACGACTGCCATATGCAAACAACTCCCAACTGTATGTTCTCCCGTGAATCCAAACGGCGCAAGGCTGAAAACAGCGAATAATAGCGGAACAGCCGTCCCGTATACCGGGGACGGCTGTTCCGTGCTGCGCTGTCTTGTGATTTTACAACTACAGCCGTTGCTTTTTAACGTATCAAACCACTGACGGGCTCAATATTGCGCCATTAAGTGCCCGAGAAGGGACTTGAACCCCCACGATGTCGCCATCAGTGGATTTTGAGTCCACCGCGTCTACCATTCCGCCACTCGGGCATAATTACACGAAAAACCGCAACAAAAGATTTAAGAAGATTACTTCAAAACCTACCGACACCTTATTCTAACATTAGCGGCGCTAATAGTCAAGCACCTAAAATTTCCTTTTTGCCGCGCCTCACCGCATATTTACCGCGCCCGCAAGCCCGCCGCGCATTAATACGCGCGCGCCGGCAGCGAAGACTTGCGGTAAGGCGCCACAATATTGCCTTTAAGCTAAGGCGTGTTTAAAAATTCCTTAAAGCGCGAAATTTCGAATAAAACCGCTGTAATTTCGCGCTGGAATCTAGTTTTCAAACACGTCCTAAGGAATGACAAATTATAAACGCCAAACTTTTTCATAGGAAATGCGAACGCTTCAACGCATTTCGTCGAACAAGCTCGACTGTCGGAATCCAGTTTTCAAACAGGTTCTAAGCCGAACCGCGATTCTGTACCCCCCCCCCTCCTGCGTCCGCCGTATATTTAAGGCGTACGGTCACCTTGGTGCCTCGGCCCTTTTCGCTTTCGATGGTCAAGCCGTAGCCCTGGCCGTCCCGCAGGCGGATTCGACGGATAACGTTGTACAGACCATAGCCGCCGCTTTTTATGCTTTCGCAGGTGCCGTCTAAGAGGCTGGCGGTTTTGGCGGAATCCATGCCTGTGCCGTTGTCCTCCACTGCCAGCGCGACGGCCTCTCCATCCCGCCGGCCCGTGATTTTAATCCAATCCTGCGGCCTGCGTTTTATACCATGCAAAAACGCGTTCTCCACAACAGGCTGCACGGTGTTTTTAAGCATCAGGCAATTCTTGATCTCATCCTCCAGGTCGATGAAATACTCAAACTCCGACTCGTAGGCGAATTTCTGTATCTCTAGGTACAGCCTGGCCATCTCGATTTCTTCCGACACGCGCAGCACCGTGTTGCCCCTGTTAAGGGCGATGCGGTAATAGCGCGTCAGGCGGTCGATTACCTTGGAAAGGCGTTCGTCCCGGTAAGTCCACTTGATGCCGTCCAGGGTGTTGTACAAAAAATGCGGGTTTATCATGGATTGCAGCAGTTCCAGTTCCAGCGCCTGGTTTTCCGCCTTCATACGGTTCATCTCAATGCAGCGCGCCTTAATGTCCATTACCAGGTCACGGAACCGCCGGTTGATTTCAGCAAATTCGTCCGTGCCTTCGGGCATGAAGGATTGCTCGTTTTCCAGTAAATTAGGGATATCCTGGTTCATCTCAAGAATGAGTTTATACAGGCGCTGGGACAGCAGGCGCGACATCAGCGCGGTAAAAAGGGAGAACATAACAAGCACGCCGGCGTAGCCCAGCGTAAGCAGCAGCATGGAGTTGGCCAGCCGCGCGCGCACGTAGCTTTTTGGCACATAGGCGGCCGCCCTGTCGCCGTTGGAAAAAACCTCGGCTGTCACCGGATAATAGTCCTCCGTGCCGCCCTCTAAAAAGCGCGCCGCCTCTAGCTTAGCATACCCGCGGCCGGCGAAAAGGTCCACCGCTGTATTCTCCTCCGTGAAAAAATACAGCAGCCGGGTTCCCGCAGGGAATTCCGCGCTGAAACAGTCCCGCAGACGCCCCAGCCCGATTCGGATCTGCTCGACAGCGTATACCTCGCTGCCCATGGAGGTAACGCCCTTAAATAGGTATACATTTTCCGTCATGCCCGGGCTGGCCTGCCCGCCGTCATACACCCAAAGGTATTTGTCGGGCCGGGCAAGCGCCAGTTCCCGTATGTTGGGGCGCATTTCCTCAATGTACTCAATAAACGCGCCGGTCAGCACATTCTTGTTCATAGAGTACACAGTCATTTGCCAGGAATGCCCTTCCTCCCGCAACGCGTTGTAAATACTGCTCAGCTTGTAATAGGTATCAAAAACCGCCGTGGACATGCGGATTCTTTCCCGCGAAAGCAGCAGAGTCTGGATTTGATAATCCTGGCGGATTATGTCCAGCCGTTGAGTGTATCCGTTGTAAACGCCGTCCAGGGCCGCCGCGCCGCTGGTCAGCGCAGAGGCCGCCTCGGTCAGCACCTCGTCCAGGCTGTCGGAAAAAATCATATGTGAAAAATAAGCGTAAAAACAACTGACAGGCAATAGGCTGGCCAGCGTAAAAGTCAGTATAAGTTTCTTCCGATAGGTATACCGCCGGGGCCAGAGTTTCTGGAGCCTATGGAGCCAGCGGTCCGTCAGGTTTTGTCTCATGGCTTCCCTCGCTTTTTTACAACACCGGCTTGCTCTTGTACTCCGTCGGTGTCATGCCGGTTATGCGTTTGAACATAAGCGCAAAATGCGACTTGTTCGCGTAGCCTACATTTTCGGCTACATCCACAACCTTTTCGTCGGAATTCTTCAAAAGCTGCTTCGCTTTTTCTATCCTATAATTAACCACATAATCAAAAATCGTGCAATTCATTACTTTGCGGAAAACAGCGTTCGCCTGCTTGGGACCCAAGTAGACCGCCCGCGCTATGTCCGCCACGTTCAAGGGTTCCATGTAACGCTCGGCCACCACCTGCTTGATGGTGTCGGCTATACTCGCGTTGCGATGGTTGTTGCGCGCCTCTATCCGCTTCTTTACGGCGCAGAGCAGGCCTTTGAGCCATTGCCGCAGGTCCGCCGCGGTTTCAAAGCCGGTCAGCTTTCTCCAAAGCGCCTCTTCCGGGGCCGGAATTTCCGGGCTGGAAAGGTCCGCTATGTTCAAACTCTTGCCCAGTTCCTTTTGCTCCAATTTTATCAGCAAAATGTTTACAATAACATAGGCCAGGCTCTTGAGGTAGGCTTCCCAGCCGGGCTGGGGCAGGCCGCCGTCCGAGGGCGGCGCGGCGCGGATGTATTTGTCCACAAAACTTTCCACGCTGCTGCTGTCGCCCATGAATATGCTTTCCTCCATTTCCCTAAGCAAGTCCTTGAAGTCAAAGGCGCCGGGGCCTCCGGCGGCGTCTCCGGGGTTATCCTCCGGTTCTTCAATTTCAGAGTACAGAATCACAGGGCTGCCATTGGAGTAGAATTTTGTGTTTACAGCCGCTTCCGCTTCAGCCCGCAGACGGAAAATCTCCTTTGCCATTGCGGAGATACTGCTTACGCCGAATACGGCAGCGGGCGGGCCGCCGGCGAGCCCCAAGCGGCTTGGCAGTAATTCACAGGCTTCCATCACAAATTCCATAATCAGGTTTTGGCATCTGACCGTGTCCGGTTCATCAAAGAACAGCAGCAGCAGGTACTCTGTATTCGTATTGCGCACAACTTCCACCGTAAACCCGAGCTCTCCGGAAGTTCCGGCCCCGAGGGAACGCAGCCCACCTGTCATTGCCATGTACTCCAAGTATGTATCCCTAGCGGTCCTTGGCCTTGGACCGGAGCCTCCGGCGGGCTCCTTCCGGCGCATGAAAATAACGGCCGCGTTTCTGAATTGGGCTGAAGGCACTTGCAAGAAGCGCATCCTATCCCGTATCTCCGACTCCTCGCCATCGGGGCCGCTGAACAGCAGCTCGCGGAAGAATTCCTCCCGCAGCAGGGGCATGGACTGCTCCAATTGCCGGGCCAGCCGCTCGCTTTCCAGCAGCCGCTTCCTTTCCAGCTCGCATTGCCCGATTACCTTGCGCAGAGTACGCTCGATTTCTTCCGTTTGAATCGGCTTCAGAATGTACCCGCAGGTTGACAGGTCTATGGCGGACTTGGCAAAGGAGAAATCGTCATAGCTGCTTATGATGACTATCTTCTTCTCCGGACGCTCCCGGACTATAACCTTTATCATTTCAATGCCGTTCATTACAGGCATATAAATATCTGTCAGGACAATATCAGGCTCCAGTTCCGCCACCAGCGCCAAACCTTCCTCGCCGTCCGCGGCAGTGCCTATTACCCTGATATCCAGCCCGAGCGAGCTTATAATCTCCTGAAGAACCCGCGTCTCGCGTTTATTATCGTCTACTACCAGCAATTTGTACATCCAGCGACACCTCGCATTCCTTAAGCCAGTATATCAAGCCCGGCCGCGTATGTCAATTAATGCGCGGCTCCGTCAAATTCCCCTGGCAGCTGCCCGGAACGCTTTTTTCACTAGGCCGCGGCAAGCTGTCTACCCTCTTGTTGTCCATAATCACCATATACCGTTCCCTGAAATCCAAAATCAGTCTTTTGTTTAATAGTTTCCCCGGATATAATTAAAACCGTAGTTGATGCGGCAAGAAAGGAGGAGTAGCTTGTGTACGCGCAAAAAAGATTATCCGCGCCCGCGCGCTTTTTGAACGCCCTGTGGCGGTATAAGTTCCTGTATGTGCTGACCCTGCCCGCGCTGGCTTTTACGGTCCTGTTCGCCTATGTGCCCCTTAGCGGCCTTATTGTGGCTTTTCAGGACTATGATATTTGGAAGCGCTTCGCCAGTCCGTGGGCGGCTAACTTCGGCTTTGCGCATTTTATTGAGCTGTTTCAGTCCGGGCCGATTATTGAGTCTATTGGAAAGACCGTGCTGCTTAGTTCCCTTAATTTGCTTATCGG
>JAISYE010000295.1 GCA_031297485.1 Clostridiales bacterium | reverse complement strand
ACCGGTACGACCTTGACGCTCTGGACCGCGACACCGGTTTGAAAGCAACGTTAGCCTTCGATGCGGCTATTTAACACGTGGCTGACTGGTTACAAAATATTGCCCCCCCCCCCCTCGTAAAATCTATCTGATTATTTACGGCATTTCATATCTTGCATTTCTCCGAAAGGCGGTGCGGATATGAAACGAGTAATAATCACAGGTGTGACCGGATTTATCGGTTCGGCGTTAGCAAAGAAACTTACCGAACAAGGAGTAGAGGTTATCGGCGTTAGCCGGAGTAATCCGTTGCCGGACAATGTGAAAGATGTTGACGTGTTTTACAATTTTGCCCTCAAAGGAGGGTATGGAGCGGCAAAGGGCGACTATAATCTGCAACTTGAAAATACACTTATCGCATGTCAATATGCCGAATTGTCAGCTAAGATTGGGTGCAAAAAATTTGTGTTCGCGGGTTCGGCAAACGAGTATAACACGATGAAAGGTTTAAACGAACTAAGCCATGCTTTGGATTACAACTCCATATACAGCGCGTGTAAGATAATCGCGGAATTAAACTGCGGTATCATTGCGGCAAAAGCGGGCATGGAGTTTTGTGTAGGTCGTATTCCTGTAGCATACGGTAGGGGTGGCTCATCGAACACCATAATTCATTCGGTTATCAGTAAATTACAGAGAGGCGAAAGACCAAATCTGATAAGCGGTGAAATGCTATATGATGCCGTGTATATAGACGACATAATAGGTGCTTTTGCGGCTATTGGCGAAACTGGTAAAGACCGTGCTCGTTATTATATAGGGCACAGAAAACTTCAGACGTTCAGAGAAATTTTTACCGAGATTGGCAACATCGTCAACTCCGACATTACACTAAACTTCGGAGCTTACCCTAATAGTACGGCGCTCGACTATTCGGACGTTGACCTTGGTAATCTCTACAACGATACCGGATTTGAATGCAAGAGCGACTTCCGTGAGAGTATTCTAAAAACAGCGAAATGGATTAAGCAGGCACGGGATAAACAAAAGGCAAAAATCATAGTAGTCGGAGCAGGTTTCAGCGGTTCAATCCTCGCAAGAGAAATCGCCGAACATCTAGATCGCAGGGTTGAAATAATTGAAAAGCGTAGCCACATAGGAGGCAATATGTACGACAGTAGGGATGCGTACGGAGTTCTCATCCAGCGATATGGCCCGCATTTTCTCAACACCAATAAATGGGAACTATTTGAGTATTTGATGCGCTTCGCAGAGTTTTTCCCTCACGCGGTTAACGGTAAGAGTATGATTGATGGCAAGTATGTTACGTTTCCGTACAATTTTATGACTGTACGCGAGATTATGGGTGAATATAAAGCGCAGAAAATCTACTCTAAACTACGAAGTGATTATCAGGGGTATGACAGAATAACGTTGCTTAAGTTGCTTGAAAATTCCGACGACGATGTATCAGAGTTTGCCAATATTCTCTTTGAGAGAGCGTACAGAACCTATACGTCAAAAATGTGGGATATCCACATTGGTAAGGTTGACAGATATGTACTCGACCGTGTTCCGTTTAGGCTTGGTTACGATGAGCGGTATCTTTTACCGGACTTTCAATATTTGCCTAAAAATGGATTCACTGAAATATTTGAAAATATGCTCGGCCACCCTAATATTAATGTACAGTTAAATACTGACGCACTGGAGCATCTTTCATTCAGTGAAAACAGTATCAAATATGATGAAGAATATGTTGACTGCTTGATATTTACAGGTAACATTGATGAGTTGTTTGGCTACAAATTCGGAAAATTGCCGTATCGTTCACTTGATTTCAAATATGAACATTATGATGAAGAAAGCCATCAACCACGGGATGTCGTGGTCTATCCACAAGCTGCTGGGTATACGCGTAGTACGGAATACCGTAAGATTATGCATGATACGTCGGGTGTGAACGGCTCTACAGTAGTGATGGAGTATCCGTTAAATTATGACAAGGATGCGGAAATTGGAAATATTCCATATTATCCTGTAGTTACAGAAGAAAGTAACGAGGTTTATGATAAATATCGTGAGCTTGCCGGAAGGTATAAAAATTTGTTTCTTTGCGGTAGGCTGGCAGAGTTCAAATATTACAATATGGATATTTGTATAGAGCACGCCCTTGAGTATTACAACAACGTAAAGGAGTATTTGCTAAAATGACAACGGCTAAACTATTAAAAAGTATTACTGTTGAAGCCGCTTAAGAAGTTTATAAACCGGGAAAGCTACCCGATCGGTATACCGTCAGTACTGATTGCGATTTTGCTCCTGGGGGCGGTGATACTGTTCTTTCTTGGAATCTGCGGCGAGTATTTGCTGAGTATAAACGAACGCAGTATGAAGCGGCCGTTGGTTGTGATCAGCGAGAAGATTAACTTCTGATATTAAAATTTCAAGGAAACCCGGAACCCCACTTGAATTTTTGCTGCGAATACGTATAATGGCACACAGGATATTAAATTTATCGGAGGTTGTTTCCTGTGTATATACAACGCCATATCGTTTCGGCACTTAATAGGTTAAAGCGTTCGTTCCCGTCGGTGTTGGTTACAGGCGCGAGACAGACCGGCAAGACTACGCTCCTGAAGGAAAACGCGGACGGAAGCGGCATAATTAGTTTCGACGACTACATTCAGTACTCTGCTGTTAAGCAGGACGCAATTGGATTTGTCAAAAGTCTAACGCCGCCTGTAATTCTTGACGAGGTTCAGTACGCTCCAGAGGTATTTCGCCCGCTGAAATTGTGCATTGACAACGAGCAGATTAACGGAGCATACCTAATGACCGGCTCGCAGAAATTTGAACTAATGAAAGGTGTAAGTGAGAGCCTCGCGGGAAGAATCGGCATTCTCACGCTTTTGGGTCTCTCGGAGCGCGAAATAAACGGAATTGACTTCACAACGCCATTTCTGCCTGCAAGCGAGTATATTAACTCTCGGCGGTCAACTGCTGTTCCGATAAGCACGTCTGATTTGTGGGTGCGGATTCAGCGCGGTAGTTTTCCCAAACTGTACGCCGATATGAAAATTGAGCCGTATGAATTTTATTCGGCATATGTCACCACCTATATCGAACGTGATGTAAGAGCGTTGTCGCAAGTGGGTGATGAGCTTACTTTTATGCAGTTCCTGACCGCATGCGCGGCGAGAACAGCGTCAATCCTCAACCTCTCGGATATTTGCAAAGATGTCGGCATCAGTTCTCCGACCGCGAAGCGATGGCTGTCTATATTACAGGCATCAGGCATAGTGTACTTGCTGCAGCCGTTTTCGCTGAATGTCAGCGCGAGGGTAATTAAGACACCTAAACTATACTTTCTTGATACCGGTCTTACCGCGTATCTGTGCAAGTGGCTGACTCCGGCTACCCTTGAAAACGGCGCGATGTCCGGCGCGTTTTTTGAGACATATGTCGTCGGTGAAATAATTAAGAGCTACCGCAACGCGGGAATGGAACCGCCGATTTACTACTACCGCGATGTTGACAAGCGCGAAGTGGATGTACTGTTTTACCTTGACGGTTCCCTGCACCCGCTTGAAATTAAGAAAACGGCAAGTCCGAATGTGTATGATGCTAAGCACTTCGAGGTTTTGAACCGCATTGAAACAGTTAATATCCAACAGGGAGGCATTGTGTGCATGTATGACAATCCGCTTAGACTCGGCGACAGGCAAATAATCCCTGTAAATATGCTATGAAAGGCTAAATATGATTGACCTCGCGAAAAAACTTCTGGCTAAGCACCGTGAAACGATAGCCTATCTGTTCTTTGGCGTACTGACGGTGCTATTTAACATTGCCGTGTACTACCTGCTGCTCCTGCCGATTAAGCATGATATGACCGCTAACTCAATCGCGTATGTACTGTCGGTGCTGTTCGCCTATTGGACGAACAGCACGTTTGTGTTCAGACAAGGTATGGGCTGGAAAACATTCGCGCAATTTTTCGGAATGCGAATCGGCTCGATACTCATAGACGACGGTGGTTTGTGGCTGCTGCTTAGACTTGGCTGCCCGCGGCTTGTGTCAAAATTCGCGGCGGCGGTTATTGTTATAATTCTCAATTATATATTCAGCAAATTCTTTATATTCAAAGGGAAAGAGAAAACAGATACGACCCCATGTGGCTTGGGCGAAAGCTCATTGACCAGAACAGCAGACAAACGAGGTGTTCAAAAATGAAAGGCATAACCTTATCCGGAGGCTCCGGCACAAGACTCTACCCGGTTACAAAATCGGTGTCCAAGCAAATCTTACCCATATTTGACAAGCCGATGATATATTACCCTCTGTAGATTCTTATGCTGGCGGGAATTAGGGAGATACTCATAATCTCCACAGAGCGCGACATTCCGCAGTTTAAGGAACTGTTGGGCGACGGGAGCGGCTTGGGTGTGCGGTTCTCCTACGCCGTGCAGAAAGAGCCGAAAGGTTTGGCGGAATCATTTATTATCGGCGAGGAGTTTATTGGAACGGATACCGTCAGCCTTATCTTGGGCGACAATCTGTTCTACGGAACAAGGTTTACGCCTGTTCTGCGCGCTTGCGCGAGTCTGGTGGAAGGCGCATCCATTTTCGGCTATTGGGTGAACAACCCGTCCGAGTTCGGCGTGGTGGACTTCGACGTCAAGGGCAACGCCCTGTCCATAGAAGAAAAGCCCGCCGAGCCGAAGTCGAATTATGCTGTGCCGGGGCTGTATTTCTATGATAATAAGGTGGTGGAGATTGCCAAGAAGATTAAGCCGAGCAGCCGCGGAGAACTGGAGATTACAGCCGTCAACAACGAATATTTAAGGTTGGGTGAGCTGAAAGTAGAGCTGCTGGGCCGCGGCATGGCGTGGCTCGACACCGGCACCCACGATGGTCTGCTGGAAGCGGCGGAGTTCGTGTCCATAGTACAGAAACGCCAGGGGCTTTATGTGAGCTGCATAGAAGAGATTAGCTACCGCAATGGCTGGATTACGAAAGACGCGCTGATCAGAATGGCACAGCCGCTGATGAAGTCCGACTACGGGCGGTACCTGGTTCGCGTGGCGGAGGAGAGACGGTAAGTGTTGCGGGTTTGTTTTTTTTAAACCACGAATGAACACAAATAAACACGAATATAAAGGTTTGCTGGAGAGTTCAAAGTTTTATAAATAATTACATTTAATCCAATATTAAGAATACAAAAGGTATTTCTAAAGCCATAATTATCATTTGGCGTAAAAAGCTGTTTTTTGGCAGACCTGATTCCATAAGGGATTTGCCGATATCCGGTTTATTTTAGATTTTGCAAAACGGATAATTTTGCAAACAATTTATTGCTTAATATTTGAATGTTTGTTAACATTTTGCATACTTTGAACTCTACAGAAGGTTTGGATAAGTACAAATAAATAATGAACAGGCGCGGAGAAATAATATCTCTCCGCGCCTGTTTTTATGTCCGCTTATTTCTTTACAATGGGCATCCAGACTTCGGCTTTATAATCCTCAGCCGAGGTATCGCCGTCGCTGTACACCTCAATGTCCGCGCCGTCGCCGTATTCATAGCCCGAGGACGGCAGCCATTCGGTTAAAACCCGCTTAGTCACGGTTTGCAGCGCGTGAGGCAGCGGGCCGACGCTCTCAAATACCGCGTACTGCGCGGCGGGTATGACGTACTCAGTCATGCCCGCAGTCACGGGTTTGCCGGTGGGCGCGGCGATGTAATAATCAAACTTCGAGCCGCCCCCGGAATTCATGACACAAACCCCCAGCAAGCCGAAGGGTTCTCTGTCGACCAGCGCGGCGATTTTCTCCGCTTGCCCGTTTTGGTTGCATTGCGCCCAAAATTCGGGTATCTCGCGCCAATTTCTTCCGTCGTCCGTTGTTGTGGTCAGTTTAATGCCCACGACGCGGATCGCGTCTTTCTTCTCAATCCTGTAATTCATTGCTGTCACGCCTTTCACGGTTATTTGGAACGATATGGGCTGGTATGAGGTAAACGTAACGCCGCCGCTTTTGGCGTCGCGCGGGGCGAAACCGTGAAACTGCTGAAAAGCGCGGGAAAACGCTGTTGGCGAGTTGTAGCCGTATTTTACCGCCGCGTCTATCACTTTCCCGCCGCCCTGCAAATCCACCGCCGCCAGCGTCAGCCGCCTGCGCCGGATATATTCCGTAACGCTGGTTCCCGCCATGTAGGAGAATACGCGCTGGAAGTGGTACGCCGAGCAATGGGCGAGCTTGGCGGCTTCCGCGCAGTCGATTTCGCCATCCAAATTCGCCTCAATGTAGGTGATAACGTCGTTCATACGTTTAATCCAATCCATAACACCCTTCCTTCCAAAACCATAATAGCAGGGGCGACCGCTAATTGCGTATCATGTCTTGCAATAAAAAGTCGGGCGTTAAAGATGACGCTTCAAGCACTAACGCAAGGCATCCTCACCCAACAGCGCGACTGTTATTGTTTTAATTTCTTCTTCCGTAACGCCGGCGCGGGCCAGGTATTCCACCGCGCCTCCATCCTGCCTGATCTTGCGGTAAGCCGCGGCGATCCATTCTGGTTCTGATTTCAGCATGTTAATGTCCGCGGTGGGATGTTCCCGTAAAAACGAATCGTTGGATACTTTGTTGTAAGTAAACGACACTTGATAGTCCGCCATAATATCATACAGATCTACCTCGGCCAGCATTAGCAGCAGCATGGCGGCTATTCCGGTTCTATCCTTGCCGGCTGAGCAGTGGAACAGCACCGCGCTGCCCGCAGACGGCGTTCCGTCAGGGCTGACGCCTTTCGCCAATGCCGAAAACAGCTGCCGGATGCCGTTAGAGTTTTCTAAGATTATGTCCGTGTAAATCCTGGCGAGCCCCAGAAGGTCAAAACCTTCGCTGTACATAAGCTCGTCAGGTATAAGGGGAATATTCAGGCAGCGTATTTCGCCGGAAGGGAATACGTTGGGATAAAACTCACATTCACGCTGGCCGCGTAAATCTATAACTGTTTTTACGCCGTATCGCGCAAGCGCGGCGATGTCGGCCTCGCCGCAGCGGCTGACATCGCCGCTGCGCAGGAAGCGGCCGTACTTTGTCACGCCGCGTTTACCCCAGTATCCGCCCAGGTCACGGGTATTAAATGTGGTTCTCAAAGGAAGCCTCCTCGCGAACATGTCACTCCTCCTGTGCAGCTTTAACCACAAAATTTATTATCTTGTTAGGCACATAAACCTCTTTTAAAACCCTAAAGCCCTCCAGCCGCTTAGAAAGCGCGGCGCGGGCCGCCGCAAGCGCCGCGCCCTCGGACTCGCTGTCAGGTATCTGCAGCTGGCCGCGCAGTTTGCCGTTTATCTGCAACCCCACTGTCACAAGATCGTCCTTTGCCTTTGCCTCGTCATAGCCGGGCCAGCTCTGCTTAAATACAGATTCCCCGTGGCCGGTCAAGCTCCACAATTCTTCCGCTATATGGGGCGTAAAGGGAGCAAGCAGTATTATCAGGGTTTCCAGAGTCTCCTTGTCAATGCCGCCCCATTTCCTTGCATCGTCGGATATTTTGGCAGTATACTCCATAAACCCGCTGACAACTGTGTTAAGGGTCAGATTATTAAGCCGCGCGGTTATATCCCTGATAAATTTATTGCGCAGCTTCTCAAACTCCCTGGAAGGGACGCCGTCCGCGCTGTCCGCGCTTAATGGTTTATCCTTGTATTCGCACACGAATTTCCAGGTACGGTTCAGATACCTGTACACGCCGTCAATACCCCTGTCGTCCCATTCAGAATCCTGTTCCGGCGGGCCGATAAACAGCTCGTACATCCGCAGGGAATCGCATCCGTATTTTTGCACAAGTTCGTCCGGCGACACAACATTGCCCAGGGACTTGCTCATCTTTACGCCGCTGCGGTTTACCATGCCCTGGTTAAACAGCTTGGTGAAGGGTTCGTCAAAATCCACCGCGCCTATGTCATACAAAAATTTTGTGTAAAACCGCGAATACAATAAGTGCAGTACCGCGTGCTCTATGCCCCCCACGTAGTAATCTACAGGCAGCCATTTTTTAAGGGCTTCCCTGCTTGCCAGTTCGTCCTTGTTATGCGGGTCGGCGTAGCGCAAAAAATACCAGGACGAACCCGCCCATTGGGGCATGGTGTTGGTCTCACGCTTGGCCGGGCCGTGGCACTGGGGGCATGTGACGTTTACCCACTGGTTGATGTCCGCCAGCGGCGACTCGCCCGTACTCGTGGGCTGGTAGGATTCCACTTCCGGCAGCAGTACCGGCAGTTCGCTTTCCGGCACAGGCACCACGCCGCATTTTTCGCAATGGATCAGGGGTATGGGTTCGCCCCAGTAGCGCTGACGGGAGAATACCCAGTCGCGCAGCTTGTACCGCACGGTTTTCTTGCCGACCCCCAGTTTTTCCATGTGCTCCGCCATGCGCTCCTTGGCCTCGGACGCCTTCATGCCGTTAAATATATGGGAATTAATCATCACGCCGTCCCCTGTGTAGGCTTCCGCTAGTTCGGTTTCCGGCGCGCCTTCCTTCTGTATCACCTGGATAATCGGCAGGCCGAATTTTTTAGCGAACTCGAAGTCGCGCTCGTCATGGGCCGGCACGCACATTATGGCGCCGGTGCCGTAGTCCGCCAGCACATAGTCTGACACCCATATTTGTATCCGGCTGCCGTTAAACGGATTGATAGCGCATGTGCCCGTGTACATGCCTGTCTTTTCCCTGTCCGCCATGCGGTCCACAGAGGATTTCGCGCCGGCGTTCCGCACGTACCGCTCCATTTCCTCGCGCCTGCCTGCCGCGGTCAGTTCGCCCACAAGTTCGTGCTCCGGCGCCAGTACCATAAACGTGGCCCCGTACAATGTGTCGGGGCGCGTGGTAAAAACCCGGATAGACTTGTCCGAACCCTCTATTTTAAAGTCTACTTCCGCGCCGTAGCTCTTGCCTATCCAGTCGCTCTGCATTTTTTTTACCTTTTCCGGCCAGTCCAGTTTCTCCAGACCCTCCAGCAGCCGGTCGGCGTACTCGGTTATCTTTAGCATCCACTGGCGCAGCAGTTTCTTGCTTACAGGGTTTCCGCACCTGTCGCACACGCCTCCGGTCGATTCCTCGTTAGCCAGCACGCACTTGCAATGCTCGCACCAGTTAAGGGGCATTTCCTTCTCATAAGCCAGGCCGTGCTTCCACATCCGCAGAAATATCCATTGGGTCCATTTGTAATACTCCGGGTCCGTGGTGTTGATTTCACGGCCCCAGTCGTACACTGTGCTCATTTCTTGAAGCTGACGCTTGGCGTTGGCCACGTTTTGCGCGGTGGACACCGCGGGATGCACACCCGCGCTTATGGCGTAGTTCTCCGCCGGCAGTCCGAAGGCGTCCCAGCCCATAGGATGCAGGACATTATAACCTTGCAGAATTTTGTACCTGCTTAACACGTCGCTTAACACGTATCCCCGCCAATGGCCTACATGCAGGCCGCTTCCCGAGGGATAGGGGAACATGTCCAGACAATAAAAATTCGTCTTGCCGTCGCTGTCCGCTTGCACAGGCCTGTACTCCCAGATATTGCGCCATTTTTTCTCAATTTCAGTAAAATTGTACGTCATTGCTGTATCCTTTCTTTATTATTTATTATCAGCCCCAGTTCCTCCAACTGCCGGGGCGCGGGGTCGCTGGGCGCGCCGGACATTGGGCAGGAAGCGTCTTTTACCTTTGGAAAGGCGATTACTTCCCGAAGGGATTCCGCGCCGGTCAGCAGCATGGCAATACGGTCCAGGCCAAAGGCCAGGCCTCCGTGAGGCGGCGCGCCGTAACGGTACGCTTCCATAAGAAAGCCGAACTGCTCGTTGGCGGCTTCTTGCGTAAAACCCAGCACAGCGAACATGCGCTGCTGTAGTTCGCGGCTGCTGATTCTGATACTGCCGCCGCCAAGCTCCACACCATTAAGCACCAGGTCGTAGGCTTGCGCCCGGACTAGGGCAGGGTCGGAAGAAAGCAGGGGCAGGTCCTCTTCCATAGGCGCGGTAAATGGATGGTGCTTGGCGTAAAACCTGCCGTCCTCCTCGCTCCATTCCAGCAACGGGAACTCGGTTATCCATACAAACTTATACCCGCTCTTTAAGAGGCCCAGCCGTTTCCCCAGTTCCACACGCAGCGCGCCCAGCGCGTTAAACACCACTTCGTCCCGATCCGCGCAGATTAAAAGCAAATCCCCAGGCTTGCCCTCAAGAGCGCCGGTTATTGCCCGCAGTTGTTCCTCCGTAAAAAATTTCGACAGGCTGGTTTTAAGCGCGCCGTCTCCGGTTATGGCAATCGAAGCCAGGCCCTTGGCCTTGTGGGTCTTGGCCAGCTCGGACAGGGCGTCAACCTGCTTGCGCGGCATTCCGGCGCAGCCTCGGGCGTTTATGCCGCGCACACTGCCGCCGGTTTCCAGCGCGTTTTGGAATACCACGAACTCACAGGGCGTCACAATTGCCGAAAGGTCCGACAGTTCCATCCCAAAACGCAGGTCCGGTTTGTCGGAGCCGAAGCGTTCCATGGCCTCCGTATAGGTCAGCCGGGGGAACGGCGTCTCTATTTCCAGGTCCAGCGCCTTATGCATGATGAATTTCATCAGGCCCTCGTTAACAGCGATTATATCATCGGCTGTCACAAAGGACAGTTCCATGTCTATCTGGGTAAATTCCGGCTGCCGGTCCGCCCGCAAATCCTCGTCGCGGAAACATCGGGCGAGTTGGTAATACCGGTCGAAACCCGAAAGCATGAGCAGCTGCTTAAATATCTGCGGCGACTGGGGCAGCGCGTAAAAGCTGCCGGGATAAACGCGGCTTGGCACCAGGTAATCCCGGGCGCCCTCCGGCGTGCTCTTGGTCAGGAAGGGCGTTTCAATTTCGTAAAAACCTTCCTGATTTAAAAACTCGCGGGTGGCCTGAGCAATTTTGTGACGGATGATTATATTTTGCTGAAGGGCCGGCCGCCGCAAATCCAGGTAGCGGTACTTAAGGCGTAAATCCATACCCACGCCTTCGTCCATAATGGAGAAGGGCGGGACTTCCGCTTCGGATAAAATTTTCAGCTCGCTTATATCTATCTCTATTTTACCGGTCTTCATGGCCGGGTTCACATTTTCCGGCGTACGGTCCCGCACCTGGCCGCTTATGGCAAGCACGTACTCGCCCCGTACTGTTTCCGCCTTTTTAAACAGCTCCGGGTTGGTTTCGGCGGCTATGGCCTGCACTATGCCGGTCCTGTCCCGCAATGTGATAAATATCAGCCCGCCCAGGTCCCTGCGCTTGCTTACCCAGCCCATTACCGTTACTTCCCGGCCGGTCAGCCCCTCGTCAACTTGGGCGCAGTAGTGGGTCCGGCACTTACTTATTGATTCTGGCATTGCCTAACTCCTTTCATATAGGAAACCAGCGCGGCAATCTCTACATCCTGAGATTCGCCTGTGGCCATTTCCTTTATTTTGATTGTTCCTGTCTCTATTTCGCTGCTTCCGATTATGGTGGAAAACAGCGCGCCGGTCTTGTCCGCGTACTTCATCTGGGCCTTTACGCTGCGTTCCGTTATATCCGCTTCGGCCCGCAGGCCCGCGCGCCGCAGTGTTATGGTGAGTTTTTGCGCCGTCAGGAAGCCCTCCGCACCGGCGGAACCGATATAAATATCCGCGCGGGGCTGGTAATCCGGCAGCAAGCCGCGGTTCCCCAGCGCCAGCATCAGACGCTCCATGCCAAGGCCAAAGCCCGTGGCGCCAATATCCGGCCCGCCCATGTTCACAAGCAGCGGGTCGTAACGGCCGCCGCCGCATACTGTGCTTTGCGCGCCTATGTCAGGGGAGACAAACTCAAACACCGTACGGATATAGTAATCCAGCCCGCGCACAATCCGCGGGTTTATTTCAAAGGCGATATCCATTTCCGTCAGAAGGCGCCGCAATTCCATGAAATGGGCGCGGCATTCCTCGTCCAGGGTGTCAATGGTACTGGGCGCGTCCGCTATTATTTTTTGGCAGTCCGGGTTCTTGCAGTCCAGTACACGCAGGGGGTTTCGCTCGAAACGCTCCCTGCAGGTTTCGCAAAGACCGTTTATATTGCCGGACAGGAAGCCTTTAAGCGCTTGGTTATATTTGCGCCGGCACTGGGGGCCGCCCAGGCTGTTTATATTAAGCGTGACATTATCCAGGCCCAGCCGTCTGAAAAGCTCCTGAGCCAGTGATATAATCTCCGCGTCGCCGGCCGGGCCTTTGGAGCCGAACAGTTCCGCCCCAAAGGAATGAAACTGGCGCATGCGTCCGGCCTGGGGCTGCTCGTACCGGAACAGCGGCGTCAGGTAATACAGTCTTGTGGGCTGCGCCGCGCCGCTTAGACCGTGCTCCACAAAGGCGCGCACTGTGCCCGGCGTGCCCTCGGGTTTTAGTGTCAGGCTTTTTTCGCCCTTGGTCTCGAATGTGTACATCTCCTTTTGGACTACATCCGTGGTTTCGCCTGTGCTTTTATAGAAGAGTTCCGTATATTCAAATACAGGCGTGCGAAGCTCGCCGTAGCCGAAATCCTCGCAAAGGGCCTCTATCGCCTGCTCCGCCCGGCGCCAGGCGTACAGCTCGCCGCCGTACAGGTCCCGCGTACCCTTGGGGGTACGCAAATGTTGCTTACGCAAAACGTCGGGTTGTGTCATCTATATTCCTCCGTATTTCTCTTGATTTTTTACATGTGCAGAATTTTCCGCTTGCGCGCCAGCATTTCATCCAGACGCCGGATGTATTCGTCCACGTTTTTCACGTTAAAGGCGCGTTCAACCAAGCCGCGCTCCAAGTCCACCGCTTTAGTTACGGCTCCGGCGCCGAGGGCCAGTATGCTCTGACGTTCCTCCATAATTTGGACATTGTAGAGACATTCCCGGTCTTTGGCACAATAGCCTGTGTTTTCAAAATTACCCAGCATATTTTTCTGACGATACATATAGTATGGGTACAAGCCTGCCCTGGCCGTGCTTTTACGCGCCACCCTGAGCATTTCCTCGATTTCGTCCGGGCCGGGGAAGTTATATTGCTCTAAATTTTCTTTAAACAGCGAGGCGCGTTTTATGGCCAGGGTATGCACCGTGACGCTTTCCGGCCGCAAAGCCAGCACCTGGTCCATTGTGCGCGACATATGCTCCGGGGTTTCGCCTGGCAGGCCGGCTATTAAGTCCACGTTTATATTGCCGTGGCCTTCGGCTCTGGCCCACTCGAAAGCATGACGGAACATTTCCGCGGTATGTGCCCGTCCGATTCGCTCCAAAGTCTCGTCGCACAGGGTTTGCGGGTTAATGGCCAGGCGTGTGGCGCCGTATTTCTTCATTAAACAGAGGTTCCGGGGCGTAAGCGTGTCAGGGCGGCCGGCCTCCACGGTAAACTCCCGCGCTTTTTCGATTTTAAAATATTTATGGAGTATAATCAACAGGCGTTCCAACTGCATGTCCCCCAAAGTCGTGGGCGTGCCTCCTCCGACATATACGGACTCTATGTGTCGGTCGCCGGCGTAGCCGCAGGTAGCCGCCATTTCCCGCTCCAGGGTGTCCAGGTATTCGTCCAGCCTGTGGCTGTATTTCGCCGCGGGGTAGGATGTAAAGGAGCAGTAGAGGCAGCGTGTGGGGCAGAATGGTATGCCGACGTACAGCGACATGTCCCGGCCGTCGTTGTGGTTTAGAATATACTTTTCCGCTTTGGCGATGTCTATACACAGCGAGGCTTTTTTAGCCGTAACGCGGCGTTCGTCTGTAAGGCGGGCAAATACTTCTTCGTCAGTGGCTCCGGCGCGCCACAGCTCATGCACTATTTTGGTTGGGCGGATGCCGGACAGCACGCCCCAAGCGGGCGTTATGCCCGTGGCCTCGCGCAACGCGTCGAACAGCGCCGCGGACAGGCCGCCGCGTTCTTTTTTTTCATCCGGCGCGCTGTCAGCCGCACCGGCGCTCTTAAGAGTTATGTGGGCGCTGGCGACAAACTCCCCGTTGTTGTACACCATACCCCTGCACTCCCGGCCGTCCAGCGCGCTTACCACGGTTATGCCACCCGGCGCGGGTTCGTCAGCCGCCGCGAATTTCTCGTTGGGATAAAAAATTTGCGACACAGCCTGAATCTCGTTTACATAGGAATGTCCGAACAAAATATAAAACATAGCTTCCCCCCTCTTACAACAAGCGTTATTTATGAAGGTCGTACTAAGGAATGACGAATTAATTAAACGCCAAACTTTTTCACAGAGATAGTCGAGCTTGCTCGACGAAAATGTGAACGCTTCGATAGTCGAGCGCAGCTCGACGAAACGCATCTCCAGAAAAATTTGGCAACTTATGTTTTCGTCATTCCTTAGTCATTCTATCCGCGGCCCTTCGACTGTCGCTGCGTCAAGTTCTGTCAGCTTGGTTACAAACCTGGTCGGCATGTTTTGCAATATCAGTTTCTTCGCGATTAGGAGTTTCTCTTCGTCGCGGCCTCTTTTCTCGCCTTCGTCTATAAACCATTGAACCATCTTAAGCATACTTAGAGCTTATCCCTGAATAGAGTAGAATGGCTTAAATACTGGGTTCCTCTGTAGGGAAATATGACCAAGTTCCATGCGTTCCGCGGACACGATTTTTTTGTCAATGCCGAAAAATTTAAGGGCATCCCCACTAAACAGCTCCATAACACACTTCATTATGAAGTCTCCTGCTTGGCTGGTCTTTTTTTGGTGTCCTTATCGCCTGAGTCATTGTTTGTTTTCATATGCGCCGCTATTAATTTTTGCCGCGAACCTCGCTTTAAAACCTTGGGGCAGCGCCACATCAGCGCGAATTTAAGAAAAAAATAAACAATCCCTTTTTTAAAATGGCTGTACCTGCATCAAAAGCGCTGCATACGCCGCTCTTAAGACGGGGTCTGGGGGCGAAGTCCCCAGCGGGGTTTGGGGCAGAGCCCCAAGGTCTTCGAGGTTTGCCGTCAGGCCAGTCCGTAGATTTTGCTGAATTTATCTTCCAAATATTTCACGTAGTAGTCCGCGTTAAGGTCTTGACCTGTAGCTTGGCGTATAATCACGTCCGGAGTGTATACGGAACCGTGCCGATGGATTTTCTCCCGCAGCCAGTCGGTAATTTTGTAAAGCCGCCCATCCCGCACCAGGGCAAACACGTCCATTTCCGCCTTTAGCGCCGCCAGAAACTGCGCCGCGTAAGCGCTGCCCAAGGCGTAGGAGGGGAAATATCCGAACATGCCGCCGCTCCAGTGCACATCCTGCAAAATTCCGCTGGCGTCGTCCGGGGGAACTATGCCCAGATACTCGCGGTATTTTTCGTTCCACATGCGCGGTAAATCCTCCACTGCGCAGACTTGAGACATCAGGGTCTTTTCCAGTTCGTAACGCACCATAATATGCAGCGGATAGGTCAGCTCGTCGGCCTCTATTCTTATAAGCGAAGGCTCCACAGCGTTGATGGTGAATATAAACTCGTCCAGGCTTAATTCGCCCAAGCAACCGCCGATTATGGCGGAAAACTCCGGCCAGACGCTCTGCCAGAATTCCCGGCTGCGGCCTATGACGTTCTCCAAAAAGCGCGACTGGGATTCGTGTATACCCATGGAAATCCCTGTGTCCAGTATAGTCCCTTTTATGTCGTCGCTTTTGTTCTGTTCGTACAGGGCGTGGCCACCTTCGTGCAATACGCTGAACACGCTGGACAGGAACTTGTCCTCGTGATAATGGGTCGTGATGCGCACGTTGTCCTTGCTGAACCCCATAGTGAACGGGTGCGCGCTTTCCGCCAGCAGCCCGCGGTTAAGGTCGTAGCCAATGGTACGCATCATTAAGGCCGACAGCGCCTCCTGCACCGCCTTGGACACGGGCTGCTTGGCGAAGGCCCCCGCGGGCTTGTTCAGCTTGGTTATCTTTTGCAGCAGCGGCACCACGCGTTCGCGTACTTGTGCGAAGAACACATCCAGTTTCGCCACAGTCATGTCCGGCTCGTACATGTCAAGCAGCGCGTCATAGGGATGGTCCTTATAACCAATGTATTCCGCGAATTTCTTCTTAAACCCGATTATTTTTTCTAAATAAGGAGCGAACCTGCCATAGTCGTTTTCTTCCCGGGCAACCCGCCACACGCCGTCCGAAGCCGCCACCAGCTCGCTGTACTCCCGTATTTCCGCCACGGGTATATTGTGGGTTTGGTCGTACTGCTTGCGGCAGATACGCACAATCGCCTTGTCGATGTCGCTAACCGGGGAAAAAGGCGCCGGCTGAGAAAGCTCGTCCAGATACCCCTTTATTTCAGGGGATATGGACATGGCGAACGCTTCCGCGCTTAGTATCCCGATTATTTTGGATATGGACTCCCATGCGCCCCTAGGGGCGGCTGTCTGCATGTCCCAGGAAAACATCGCCTCGGACATCGCCAGCGCGTAATATTTCTCTAAATAATTCTTTAGTTTTGTCATTGTGTCAAGGCCTTGCGCTTGATTAGACATAAACGCACCTCTTCGTTTAATCTTCTAATTGGCGCAGATACTCTATACAGAGCCGCGCTTCCGTCAAGCCGTCAGGCTGCAGGGTTTCGCTTTCCACTATAATCGCGAGCCGGTTAAGCGCGTACCTGTATACTTTCTCTATCGGCGCGCTTCCCTGGCCCAGAGGTCTGCCTTCGTGTTCCGTCAGGCCGTCCTTTAAGTGGATCATCCGTACCCTGTCCTTGTGCCGGGTCAGGAAGTCAACAGGGTCCTGCCCAACCGCGTAAACAAAGAACGTATCCACTTCCAGCAATAGATTTGTGCGTGACATAAGCTCGGCTGCCGGGATTATACCGTCCTTGTTCGCAATGAGTTCCTGGGTGTGGTTGTGGTAGTGCAGGTCAATACCCTGTTCCCGCAATTTCGGCTGGACGCCGTTTACAAAATCTATGAACGAGTCTAAACTTTGGCGGGTGCTTAAATCAGCGGCTGGTATGACAATGTTCTTGTTTCCGATAGCCTTATGAAATTTTACGGTTTCGCCGAAATTTTCCGCCAGCTCTTCCCAGGGCGTATGAGTGGCTATAAGACTCATGCCGCTTGCCTTTAAATTGTCCGCGAAGGTTTCCGCGTCGGCGCCGTGAAAGCCCGCTGTTTCCACAAAGCTGTAGCCCATTTCCCCAAGGGCTTTCAGCGTGCCCTTGATATCACCGGGGAAAGCGTCCCTGACACTGAATAATTGAATACCGTACTCCATTGCGTTTCCTCCTTAAGAATATTTTTGTCGAGCAAGCTCGACTATCTCAAAATATTTTTGACCGTTACAGTATAATATAATATCATATAGAAGGAACGGGTACAAATTTGAAAAAAGGGAAGGAAAATTATATGGCGGGATTTGAAATTAAACGGTGCGGGCGCGAGGAATACAAACAATTTTTATCGACAGCCAACGATGCCTTTGGATATGGCGCGGAAAACGAATGGTTTCAAAAGAATTGCAGTCACTGTACGCCCTATCCTGACATGGCGGATGAGGAGGATATCCGAAGCCATGTTATAGCGGTGTCAGGCGGTAAAGTGATTGGCGGCGTCGGGGCCTATGAGCTGGAGCTGGCGCTGTCGGAGGACGGTCCACGGCTTCCCGGGGAAAGGTTTACGTTTAAGGCGGCTGGCATAGGGCAGGTGTGCTGCCTGCGGGAATACCGAGGCGGCGGCGTTATGCGGGCGGCCCTTACGGCGGCCTTGGCCGAGTCCACGGAAAAGGGCGCTGTATTGGCCTTCTTAAGCGGCGACAGGTTCCGCTATGGCCGCTATGGGTTCGACTTTGCCGGCAATGAACTGCGGCTTTCTTATAGAAGGCACAGGCTGGCCGCTATGCTGGACGGCGCCGGCCACGGGTCTCCGGCGGGACATGGAGGGAAACAGCCTCGGCTGCGGGTTTGGACCCCTGAGGATTTCAGTGAAATAAGCGGCATGTATACAAGTTTACCCTCCTTTGTACAGCGGGACGAGCGTGGTTGGCGGAAGAAACTTGGCCGCGCAAATTATTCCTGGTTAATTGGTGATACGCCGGAAGTTCCGGCCCCAGATGGCGGACAAGCGTACATGGCCTTTAACAACGAGGACGGCTGTATCGTGGAACTGTGCGGTCAGCCCCATCCAGCCCTGGCAATGATTTTGCGGCACATGGAAGACCGGAATATGGAAAGTGTCACGGTGTGCCGCCCGTTACGCCAGCGCGGAGCCGACGCCCTAACGGACGCCCTGTGGAACGCGGCCTCGGGCGTGTCTGTCTGCCCGTCGGACCTGGCGGCTGTACTGGCGCCGGATAAGGTCTTCGAGACTGTAGCGCCAAGCCTCGCACGGCAGGGCTTTGGCGCGGGAACCCCGGAGGAGCGGGCGCGGCTTGTACGAAGGGTACTGCGGTTTTGCGGCCAGCCCGATACCGACGGTCTGAGGCCCTTTGTGTTTTGGATTTCCCGCGTGGACGCGGTGTAGGGCTGTGAGGCGGTATATGGACGTTTCCGGCTGGGAGGTTAAGAACATTCCTGTGGCGGGGGCTCAGCCAAAACTCTGCTTAAAACGCGTCCAGGAGGAATACTGAAATTTTCTGAATTACGGCAGAATGGCGTTGAAATTCCCTATCATGTATCCGAATACATTGCGTGTGAGGTAATCTCTTCATTAGGATATGATACCCAGGAAGTCAGCCTTGTAAAGTATTACGGCCGGAACTCCGCGCTGGTAAAGCTGTTTGATAAGCCGTTAATAACCTTTTCGGGGTTTGGCTACAGCACGCTGACCCACAGCAATTTAAAATATGACTTGGATTTATTGGCGCTGAGTGTGCAAGACTTTAAATTTGAAGGCAGCGTAGAGGAGTACACGTGGGATACGTTTTTGGCGGACAGTTTTGTCTGCAACTTGGACTGTAACCCCAATAACTGGGGGCTTTTCAGGGATGAGAATGGACTGTATGTATCCGCGCCGTTCTTTGACTTTGGAAGTTCGCGGATGCAGCGCTTTTTGATGCAGGTACAGCCTTTTCAAGAAGCTATCATAATCAGAGCCTTTTTGGGCATAGTATACACCTGCTATGCGCATATCTTTCTTTACTGGGCCTTTCAAAATTTGGGTGGGTGTCTTGCTTTATTGCCTACACACTGCTATTATAACGACGGACTCTAATATATAATTATACTCGCGAACGTTGAGATTTGCCATATTTGAAATCACCACACTTCACGTACTTAAG
>JAISYE010000294.1 GCA_031297485.1 Clostridiales bacterium | reverse complement strand
AGCGAGTCTTTCGCCTACTGGCCGGTTACTTCATTACCATCATGCGGGGTCATGGAAAGCAGCGTACAGACCACCGGAAGTTCCGGCCCCGGCTGTTCCGCTCCGCCAAGTAAAACTCCGATGCCGCCGAACATATTCCCAAAAATATATTCAGTTTTAGAGGAATTTCCCGATTTTTGGAATAATCGCTTTACGCGCGGCATTTTCCTGCCTTCCTTGCTCTGCTTAACGCCAGCGCCGATTAGAACCGGCATACCATTTACACGGCAGAGCCGACCAAGGCGTGTTTGAAAACTCCTCAAAGCGCGAAATTTCGAATAAAATCGCTGCAATTTCGCGCTGGAATCCAGTTTTCAGATACGTCCTAGAACGCATAAGTATCCTCTTTTTTTGATCGAAATAAGGATACCATATTTCTAACGAGAAGGCTATATTTTCTTTGTGGATTTATTTGGAAAAAATTGAACTCCCAATAAGCCTTTTTGTATGAAATTTTCAAAAACTATTGACAGTGCTGAACACCATTTGGCCCCACCCCAATTTTGAAGTGCCTATTCAGAGGTCAAAAGATTAAAACCTTGGGACCCTGCCTCAAACCCCGCTGAGTACTCGTCCCCGATAGTCGAGCTTGCTCGACGCAGACCCTTTCTTGCGCTTCGCGCACACTCATTAAAGAACCCGATGAACAAGCACCTTGCGCCTCTGAATAGACACATTTTGAAAGACACCTTTTTTCTCATTATTTACTTATAAACTTTTGCTATGTTTTGCGCCACCCCCTTGTAATTGTGCCGCAAATCCTTATATAATGCATGGAAACGCATCGTGGGGATTTCTATTTAGTACCCCGATAGTCGGGCTTGCTCGACGCATGATAAGGAGGATTAACATGCAAATATTGCTAAATGATGGATGGTCTTTCGCGAAAAACACACCGGAGAATTTTATTCCTGTAGAACTGCCCCATGATTGGCTTATCTCGGACGTCAATCGCTTGTATGAAAGCGGGACGGGCTGGTACAGGCGGGAGCTGCGTGCGGACGCGGTCCGCCCCCGCTTGACGGCCGGCGACCGGCGTGTGTACATCCATTTTGACGGCGTGTATATGGACAGCACGCTGTACGTTAACGGCAAACTGGTGGGCCAGTGGAAATACGGCTACACAGCGTTCGAGTATGATATTACGGATTTGCTGCTCGATACGCCAAACGTGCTGCTGCTTAAGGTGGATTATAAATCCCCAAATTCCCGCTGGTATTCCGGCGCGGGAATCTATAGGGACGTGCACCTAAAAATTAAGAACGCCTGCCATTTTGTTACAGACGGCATATACGTAACCACCTTCAAAGAAGACGGCCAATGGCGCTGGGAGGTTTCCGCCGAGACGGAAACCGGAGGCAAGCCTTATGAAACGCGTCATACTTTGCTTAGCGCCGCCCCCTCGGACTCACCCACCGTAGGGGCGAACTGCGTTCGCCCGCACCCTGGTGCCCCGGAGGATAACATAATCAGCTGGGACATAACCCACCCGCGGTTATACACACTGCGTTCGGAATTGATTGTGGACGGCGAGGTAACAGATGTGGCGGAAACCCGCGTAGGATTCCGCGAAATAGAGTTTACAACAGACCGGGGGTTTTTCCTGAATGGCCGCCATGTAAAGTTAAACGGTGTGTGCCTGCACCACGACCTGGGCGCGCTGGGCGCCGCCTCCCATAAGGACGCGATACGCAGGCAGCTGACCATACTGCGGTCAATGGGGGTCAACGCCCTGCGCACGGCGCATAACCCGCCGTCTAAGATATTCATGGAAACAGCGGACGAAATGGGCTTCCTTGTTATGTCCGAAATCCTGGACATGTGGCGGCATCCTAAGACCACGTTTGATTACGCGCGCTTCTTTGACCAGTGGATTGAACGGGACGTGGCGTCCTGGATACGCCGCGACCGCAACCATCCTTCGGTGATAATGTGGAGCGTGGGCAACGAAATACCCGATACCCACGCTGACGCGGAGGAGGGCGCCGGTACGCTGCGCCGGCTTATGGCCCTAGTCGCGCGCCACGATCCCAAGGTCCACGCGCCTGTAACACTCTGCTCCAATTACATGCCTTGGGAAAACACCCAGCACTGCGCGGACATTATCAAACTCATAGGCTATAATTACGCGGAATATCTATATGAAGAACACCACGCCGCCCACCCGAACTGGATTATTTACGGCAGCGAGACCGGCTCTACGGTGCAAAGCCGCGGGGTGTACCATTTCCCGCTGACGAAATCCATATTGGCGGACGACGACCTGCAATGCTCGGCCCTTGGCAACAGTTCCACCAGTTGGGGCGCGAAGAATGTGGAGGCGTGTATAGAGGAGGAACTACCAGCCGCGGAATTCTCCCTGGGGCAATTTGTATGGTCAGGCCAGGACTACATTGGAGAGCCCACGCCATACCACACAAAGAACTCTTACTTCGGCCACATAGACACCGCTGGCTTCCCCAAGGATTCCTACTATCTATTTCAGGCTGCCTGGACCGATTATAAACACGCGCCCATGATACACCTGTTACCTTATTGGGACTTTTCACCAGGCCAGATTATTGATGTGCGGGTATACTCTAACGCTCCCAGGGTAGAATTATTCCTGAACGGAGAGAGCCTTGGCCTGGTCGAACTCACCTTACAAACGGAACGCCGTCTGCGATTTTGCGCTGACTGGCGTGTGGCCTACCAGCCCGGCGTGCTGCGCGCCGTGGCTTACGATGAGGGGGGCGCCGTTGTGGCGGAGGCGGAGCGCCAATCCTTTGGCGAAGCCGTGGCCCTCTCTACAGAGAGCGAGGTATTCGGCGAACTGACGTTTATGACCATAACCGCCCTAGACGCGATGGGACGCGTTGTGGAAAACGCTAACCGCCGCGTGAGGGTTTATGTAGAAAACGGAGAATTGCTTGGACTGGACAACGGGGATTCTACTGACTATGACCAGTACAAGACAGACAGCCGGCGCCTGTTTAACGGAAAACTGCTGGCCATTGTGCGGGCCTTTGCGCCGGGCGTAAACCCGCAGGGCGCGCCGCCCAAGATTACCGCGGAACTGGACGAGAGCGACATTCCTGTAAGGAAAATAGAATTGACGGCTGAGACATTAGTAAGCTCCACTATTGCGTATAATATTACCGCGAAAATATTCCCGCAAAACGCCACATATACCGACTTGCACTGGCGGCTGACTGACGCGGGCGGAATCGACAGCCCGCTTGGAACCCTGGCGTGCTGCGCGGACGGTCCAACCTCTGCGGACGGAACACCGTCTGCGGTAATCACGCCCAAGGGGGACGGTGAAGTATTTGTCCGTTGCTCGGCGACTAACGGACGCGGGCACGTCTCGCTTATTTCACAAATCAGCCTGACTATTGAGGGCATGGGCGTTCCGTTTCTGAACCCTTACGAATTTGTGGCGGGCGGGCTGTACAACCGGTGCAATACAGAGCCGTCCAACGGTAACGAACGCGGCGTGGCTACCCTGCGCGACGGCGAAACCCATGTGGGGTTCGCTAACCTGGATTTTGGCGGATACGGTTCTGACGAGATAATTCTGCCGCTGTTCGCGCTGGATAAATCGCCCTTTACATTCGAAATATGGGACGGCATGCCGGAAGACGGCGGGGAAAAACTTTGCGACGCCTATTACGACAAGGGTTCTATTTGGAACACGTATCAAGAGGCGGTCTATCGGCTGCCCAGGCGGTTACGAGGCGTAAGAACGCTGTGCCTTGTATTCAGGCAAAAAGTACACATCAAGGGTTTTCGTTTCAAGAAATACCAAAAGGCATTTATGAAGATTAACGCTGCGGAAAACGACGGTATATACGGCGATTCCTTTTTGGTGACAGGCGGCGCTGACGGGCCAACCTCTGCGGTAGAGCGCATTGGAAATAACGTGTCGCTTATATACGAGGGAATGGATTTTGGCGAACAGGGCGCAGATAGCGTGGAATTATGCTGGCGCTCCGGGCAGGCGAAGAATTCGGTGCAGTTCGTATTCCAGTCCGCTCTTGGCCCAACCTCTGCGGAGGGAGAAATACGGAGAATGATAGAAGTCGCAAATTCGCCCCTTGACATTAACGGGCAGGCAGAGGAATATACCAGCGAACGGTTTACTTTAGGCGGAACAATTTATGGAAACCGCAAAGTCTCTATAATCTTCCTGCCGGGATGCGACCTGGACCTGGCGTGGTTTAAGTTCGGCCGCTCTGAAACGGAGGTGTCTTTATGCCAATAACAGTGCCGGATAACCTTCCGGCTACAGAGATTTTAAAAAGGGAAAATATATTCGTAATGAACGAAAGCCGGGCGATACACCAGGACATACGCCCGCTGAAGATAATTATACTAAACCTTATGCCTAACAAGCAGGCCACCGAGGTTCAGCTGCTGCGGCTAATCTGCAACACGCCGCTTCAAATTGACGTTAAGCTGATGCACATGGAAAGCCACACGCCAAAGAACACCTCGTTGGAGTATCTTTCCACGTTTTACAATGTATTTGACGAGGTGAAGGGGCAGAAATTTGACGGTATGGTGATTACAGGCGCTCCGGTAGAGCATTTGGAATTTGAGGACGTATATTACTGGGAAGAACTGAAGAAGATAATGACCTGGTCGGTGCTGAACGTGACCAGCACCCTACACATCTGCTGGGGAGCGCAGGCGGGGCTGCATTATCACTACGGGGTACCCAAGCGCCCCCTTCCCGAGAAAATGTTTGGCGTGTTTTCCCACCAAGCGTCCAAACCGGGGGTGAATATACTGCGAGGGTTTGACGACAAGTTTTACGCGCCCCATTCCCGTCATACCGAGGTGCGGCGCCAGGACATAGAATCCGTGCCGGCTCTGGAAATTGTATCGGAATCGGACGAAGCTGGGGTATATATTGTATGCTCCACGGACGACCGGCAGATATTTATTACAGGGCATTCGGAATACGACCTTTACACGCTTCGGGACGAATATCAGCGCGACCTGGCCCGCGGGCTGCCCATCCAGCCGCCCAGGCACTACTTCCAGGAGGATAACCCCTTAAACGAGCCGCTGGTTACCTGGCGCTCCCACGCCAGCCTGCTTTTTTCTAACTGGCTTAATTATTATGTGTACCAAATTACGCCATATGTGTTATGAAATAGACGAGCTCGCTCGGCACATGACAATTTATGAACGGTCAAAAAGCGGTATACTCGCGAACGAATACATTTTCCAAGATAGTCGAGCTTGCTCGACAAACTGGAACATGTTTGAAAACTGGATTCCAGCGCGAAATTGCAGCGGTTCCATTCGAAATTTCGCGCTCCAAGAAATTTTCAAACACGCCTTAGGTGCAGGCGAACTGCAGCCCTTGCGGCAAACCTCAACCTTCGCGAGTATAACAATGTTAGCTTTTTGACCGTTTACCCTACGGAGGTGTCTGCATGAATATTAATTGCACAAACAAATGCGCCCATCAGGTGGATGGCAAGTGTACCCTTGACACACTGGCCGCCGGCTCTTTTCATGTAAAGTGCTCGGAGGACGGCGTTTGCCCATATTTTGTTTAGGACATATTTGAAAACTAGATTCCAGCGCGAAATTGCAGCGGTTTCATTCGAAATTTCGCGCTCTAAGGAATTTTCAAATACGCCTTAGGTGTTTCAATATATCTAAGTGCGGCTAGGGATTGACTGTTAACCGTTTGCTGTAAACATCAAAAAAAATGTCGGCTTTTTGATGTTCACAGACGGTCTAACGGCGATTTATAACGTGCCTGCTCACACTTCCGCGTTATCTGCCGCTATGTTTTCAATTTCCTTGCGGGTGAGACCAGTTGCCTTCATTATCAGCAAAATGTCCGCGCCATCCTCAAGAAGATTTTGGGCGACTTGACGGCGGGTTTGGAATTTCGCTTGAGTTGCCGCC
>JAISYE010000293.1 GCA_031297485.1 Clostridiales bacterium | reverse complement strand
TTTTATAAATAATTACATTTAATCCAATATTAAGAATACAAAAAGGTATTTCTAAAGCCATAATTATCGTTTGGCGTAAAAAGCTGTTTTTTTGGCAGACCTGATTTCATAAGGGATTTGCCGATATCCTGTTTATTTTAGATTTTGCCAAATAGATAATTTTGTAAATAATTTATTGCTTAATATTTGAATATTTGTTAATATTTTACATACTTTGAACTCTATAGTAACTAATAAAAGGCTCACAATTGCTGTTTTGCGGCAATTGTGAGCCTTTTAAAATACTGCGGCTTGGGAGGTGCCAACCTCTGTGGGCGGCGGCTCAGAGGTCTTTTCGCCTCACGCCCAACGGACAACCCACCGTTAGCTTGTTCGCCGGGTTCTTTAGTGTTATTCCGCATATTTTTGCTGTGTCAAATCAAGGCTTGGCAACATAGGATATGTTGAAGGGTGAAGTGAACGGTCAAAAGGTTTTGCCTGTTTACATTTATAAGTAAACATCAAAAAGCGGACGCTTTTGCCCTTTTAATAGAGTGGGCGGGAGGCGGAGGTGAGAAACTTGTATACCAGGCGTAATGATAGCGATGTTCTCACGTGGCTGTGGTATGCCGAATTAATGAACGTGCGCGCGCGCCGTGAGGACGAAGCCGATATAGTCTGTAAAAAGCCGGCGACAAAACCAACATCGAGCTGGCCGGACGCCGGTAGAGGGTCAAGCGCGGGCGCGGCGGCGGCAAGACCAACATTAAGCTGGCCGGACGCCGGCTGCGAGTCCGGCGCGGACGCAGCGAAACCGTCCTCGTGCGGAAGCTGCGACGGCGGATTATACGGCGCGCGTGATTATGTTGTTTGCCTAAGGCCAGGTACTGCTGGGCCTACGGGGTCAACAGGCGCTGCCGGCGCCACTGGTCCGACGGGCGGCACTGGGGCTACAGGGCCTACAGGCTCAACTGGGGCGACTGGTGTTACCGGTCCTGTTGGCACAACCGGTGCTACGGGGCCCACAGGCTCAACAGGAGCCACGGGGGCCACGGGGTCTACGGGAGCCACCGGGCCAGCCGGCAGTTCGGGAAGCGTAAGTTATTTTTATCATACAGGGTCAGGCAGCGGGCCTCTGGTACTAAACGGTCGTTCGGCGGAAGATTTGCGCTTTTCGCCCAATTCGGCGGGCCTTAGTTTTACCCTGAACGGGCTTTATAAAATTCAATATGGTGTTGTGTGCGAGCAGACCGAAGGCGGAAGGATGGATATTATAAAAAACGGCGTATCAATTCCGGGCAGTTTAATAACGCCGCTGACCAGCAGCGGAAGCACCAACGCCTTTTTAACGCTGGAAGCGCGAAGTGGGGACGAAATTTCCTTAAGGACAGGCGGCGGGGTTGCGCTGTCTAAAGCTGGAGTAAACGCCTTTTTGATGATAGAAAGCGTGAATTGATGGTTCGGAATTTTCGCTTTGCGAAAACGGCCTAAGGCGTGTTTGAAAATCCCTTAGAGCGCGAAATTTCGAATAAAACCGCTGCGATTTCGCGCTAAAATTCAGTTTTCAAACATGCCTTAACCAACGGACAGTTCACCGTTAGGGATAGTCGGGCGAAGCCTGACATTTCTCCGTTACCGCGCCAAACGGATAACCCACCGTTAACTTGTTCGCAGGGTTCTTTATGGGAGGCTTCGGCTGATGATTACAATAAGTCTGTGCATGATTGTAAGGGATGAGGAGCAGGTTTTGGGAAGGTGCCTTTCAACTGTGGAGGGTATAGCTGAAGAGATAATAATAGCGGATACGGGTTCATCCGACCGGACAAAGGAAATTGCGCGGGAATTTGGGGCAACAGTGTGCGACTTCAAATGGATAGACGATTTTTCGGCGGCGCGGAATTTTTCTTTCTCCAAGGCGGTAATGGATTACCAGATGTGGCTTGACGCGGACGATATAATTCTGCCGAACGACAGGGAAAAGATACTGGAGCTCAAGAGAACACTGCCGCCTGATACGGACCTGGTGACTATGAAGTACAACACGCATTTTGACGAGGATGGCAGCCCCATATTGACCTCTACGCGGGGGCGGCTTTTCAGGCGGCTTTCCAACTTTGTGTGGAATGACCCCGTTCATGAATATATTGTCTTTTGCGGGAAAGTTTATCACGCGCCGGACATCTTCATTACGCATAGGAAGGAAAGCGCGTATACCAGCCGCAATTTAAGGATATACGAAAGACTTGTGGCCGAAGGCAAGCCTTTAAGTGCGCGGGGCATGTACTATTTTGCCCGGGAACTGCGGGACAATGGGCGGTTCGCCGAGGCTGCGAAGTATTTCGAGGCGTTTGTGGAGGGCGGGGAAGGTTGGGTTGAGGACAATATAGCGTCTTGTTTTCATCTGGGGTCCTGCTGGCTGCGGCTGTGCGACATCGAGCGGGCGATAGACTGGCTGCTGCGCGGTTTCCATTACGACGCCCCGCGGGCGGAAATATGCTGCGAGCTTGGTTACTGTTATCAGCAGAAAAAGGATTACCGCCGCGCGCGGGAATGGTATCTGCTGGCCGCACGGCTGGATAAGCCGAATAATATGGGGTTTATGCTGCATGACTATTGGGGTTATATTCCTAATATTGAGCTTGCGGTTTGTTCCTATAATCTAGGGAAGTACAACGACGCGGTTTTTTATAACGAAAAAGCGGCGGAGTATAAGCCCAGTGCAAAGGCTGTTCAGCACAACCGCAATTTTTTCGCTTCGCTTCTATAGTCCCCGTAGTTATGGTAAGTGTTATACGGTTTTTTTAAAGCGGGCGAGGTTGGCAGGAAGAATGGGATGTCGCGTCAATTAGCGGGCAGTTCACCCACAGGTGGCATCCCATAAGCGCGAACTTAAGAAAAAAACAACCAATCCTTTTCTTGAAAAGACTGTACCTGCATCAAAAAGCGCTGCGTCGAGCAAGCTCGACCGGGGCCGGAACATCCGGTATCGGGGATGAAATCCCCAGCGGGGTTAGGGGCCAACGAACAAACCATCGTTAGGCCCCTAACGGTGAACTGTCCGTTGGTCTTAATCTTTTGACCTTCCCCAAGCCTTAAGTTCGCACCTATGAGGTGGCGTCCCGACCGCCGGAGAGTGCCTGAACGCGTGTTTGCCTCGACGTTTTCCCATCCCAATACGAAAGCTCTGTAAAATATTATCACGAGAGGGTTGATATCATGAAGTGTTCGGAATCGTATTATGACTGCCATGCCTGTGATATTTGCTGCCCGACAGTGGGGCCTGCCGGCCCGACGGGCGCCACAGGACCTACCGGCACCACGGGCGCCACCGGTCCCACAGGTACGACCGGCTCAACCGGCCCCACAGGCACGACCGGCGTTACCGGTCCGAGCGGCGCAACGGGCACAACGGGCGCAACCGGTCCGACAGGCACAACGGGCGCAACCGGCCCTACAGGTCCGGCGGGGGGGCCGCCAGGTCCAATGGGCGCTACAGGTGATACCGGAGCGACTGGCTCAACTGGCCCCACTGGCCCAACTGGCCCAACTGGTCCGACCGGACACACCGGCCCAACAGGCCCAACCGGTCCTACCGGTCCAACCGGCGCAACGGGCGCAATCGGCACGGCTGGCGACACCGGCCCTACTGGGAACACCGGCGCAACGGGTGACACAGGCCCTACTGGACCTACGGGCGCGACAGGCCCAACCGGCCCAACCGGTCCTACCGGCGCAACGGGCGACACAGGCCCCACAGGTCCTACGGGCGACACAGGCCCCACAGGCGCAACCGGCCCGGCGCCGACGCCCACACCAACAGTGCTGCGAATTCCCATTGCTTCCAATGGCAGCGTGGAATTACTCTCTGGCACTGGCGGAACGGACAGCGGCTTGGTAACGCTGGGGTTCGGCGGCCCGGCGCGGCCATGCGCGTCGACGAATTCTCTGCGCGCGTCCGAGCAAACTAACGCGTTTGTTGTATCAAGGCATGGTGTGGTCAATTCATTCAGCGCGTATTTTTGGCTTATTAAAGCGTTGCCAGCCGCTGCCGCGCACAATATTTATGCCTCACTGCACATGGCCATGCCCTCCGATACGGCGTTTAAAGTAATTCCCGGTTCTGAGATTGTGCTGGGCACTATTCCCGCTGACGCGGCGGCAGGCACAATGCTTATAGGCACCAGGGCGGATATTGGCGCCAAAGTCCCGGTGGGCTCGAGGATTATCGCCATATTCAGCGGCGTAAACCGTGAGGTCTCGGGCGTTACTATTGAGGCCAGCTTTGGCGGGGTAATAGAAATTGCGGACTTTAAATGAGAATATCTGGACATTGACACCAATTGCGGGCTGGGTTGTCCCCGTATGGGTCACGCCAAAGATGTTATTAACTTGTGATTAATGTCTCGTAGAAATTATCATGATAAAATGTCTTGCGGTATGTGAAGACATCTCGGATGGCAACATGCTGCACGGCTGTCAAGGGTGGGGTTTCCCTTGACAGCCTCACAAACCCAAAACCCTATTACCAGGGGTGCGGTTTACCTGCACTCCTGCGAGGGCGGGGGTTTGGGGCATAAGCGCGAACTTAAGAAAAAAATAACCAGTCCCTTTTCTTGAAAAGACTGTACTTGCATAAAAAGCGCTGCGTCGAGCAAGCTCGACTACCATTGCAGCGGTTTCATTCGAAATTTCGCGCTTTTAGGAATTTTCAAACACGCCTTAACGAGACATTTTCTCGCGATAATTTTGTTACATTTACGAGACATTTTCTAAAGTTATTGACATAAAAATATCACCCTTGTGAATTAAACAAATCCCGCAACTTCATATCCAACTCGTATTCTGACGCAGAGGTATAGGACCCCATGCCCTCGAACCCGTCGCCGTAAATGCCCACTAGTTTCTGGAGCTTCACCTTGCCGCCTTCCTCTATGTGATAGCCTATGGCCTGAATGGGTATGCCTATGCCGTAGATGGATGGCAGCGTGTCCTCCAGGGACACCCCTTGATTTTGTTCGCCATCGCTCAGCAGAAGCACCACCGGCTTGGTGCTGCTTGCCGTCTGCTGGAATTTCAAAATCTGGTCGCAGGCCACAAACACAGCGTCGTGGGTGGCAGTGCCGCCGTCCGCCTCAAGGTTCCTTACCGCATAGGCCATTACCGCCTTGTTCCTGGGTGTGGCCTGTACAATGGGCAAATTTAAATATACCCCGTCGCTGTAGCTTATCATGCCAATGTAATTGTTCTCGTTTATATAGTTAAGGTTGTTTAACACAGCGTCCACCAGTACGGACAGCTTGCTCCTGCCCTCTATAGTGTCCCGCATACTGCCGGAGGTGTCGAAGACAAAGAAAAACACCGTAGGCACCAGGGCGTCCTTCTTCCGCTTCCAGGTGGCTTGCGCCAGCATAAGCTGCTCACCGTTCATACGCGCCGGGTTCCCTTCAAAGTCGTTAAGCGCGTTAAAATATCTGGCCGACGCCTCCTTTTGTGCTTCGGAACCCTTCAAATATTCCGTGTAGAATTCAAGGGCCTGCCTCTCCTCCTCTGTGGCGCTGCCAAGCACTGCCATGGGCCCGTCGTGCCGCGAAAAAGGATAGAATTCCCACTGGGACAGCTGCGGGCTTTGGGCAAAGCTTTGATATTCCATAAATGCCGCGTTTATTACGCCAAGGTTCAATATGTTGCGGAGCTGCCCTGTGGTAACCGCCACCGGAGGAACATAGGAGAGGAACCGCTCCAGTTCCGCCACGGCCCCGTCGCCGAATGGGTCCGCCGGGTTAATCTGGTACATTATTTCCTGCAGCGCTGTAATGCCCGTGCTGCTCCTAAAAGGGTCCGTCATGCTAAGTTGCAGGTCTCCGGCGGTTACCGCCGTTATTACGTTCTTGATTGTAACGTCCCCGTACTGGGTCTTAAACCGCGACGCCTCCTCAGGGTGCATTACTATCCCGACCGTGTTGCCTGCCGTGGCTTCCGCGATCACTTCAATCTCAATGCCTTTTGCCTTAAGCATGTCTATCCAAAGCATGGTGGACGGGTTATAGCCTACGGGCGTAAAGCCGTCCGACGCTCGGCCCGCGGCGATTAAATCCATAGCCAGACCAGAGGCGCAGGCATAAATGGTCACCGAAACCGTTTTCCCGTTTATTTTATACTGCTCTCTGTTGAAGCGCTCGCCCACAAGGTTTATCCAGTCGTCCTTGCTTTGACTCGCGTTTTCCGGCGGGGTGGCCCGTTCCGTGGCTGTGAGCACTGTTATATTAATCTGTCCGCTGCCTTGCACCGCTACTGGCACCGTGCTTATGTCTGGCAGGCTTGTCAGCGTCGGGCTGGAATAATCTGACGATGTGTCCGGCACGTCCTCGAACATATCCCTATACCCGGCGCGCTTCGCGTAGGCCGCTATCTGCTCCGCGGATTTGTCATACGAAAGCGTGTCCACGCCGTTTACCTTCGTCAGCCCTCCCATGCAGCCCGTTGATATTATTGCCGCCATTAGCGCGCATATTACTTTCTTCATTAAAATTGTCCTCCTTGTAGGGTTTATAAGTACTTACGGGTGCCCAGCGCTTTTAAAGCCACTTCTGCCGTGGAAATAACGGTGGAGGCGTCCTTGCCGGATTCCCCGCGGATACGCGCGTCCAGCTCGTCCAATATTTTTTTGCAGTCATCCAATATTTTCACGTTGGCTTCGTAAAGCTTCTGCACCCCTAGTCGCGAGGTTTGCAAGTAGGCTACCTCGTTAGCCTCCGCCGCCATGTAGTATTCTGCCCAATGCTGCATCTCGGCTAAATTATCCCAAATTTCATATTCCACTTCCTGTAAATCCTGCTCCAGCCCTATTACCTGCGCCCGGTCATATTTAAGAAGGTTCTTCACCTTCTCCAGCTGCTCCTGCCGGTGGTCTATCCTGGACATCTGCGCCAAGGCGTCCTCGAACATTTCCGCCAGTTCAGGGTTGTTTTCCGCGTAGTATTTAAGCATGACCTTTATGGAGCGCGGGTCGCGCCTATCAACCTCCGGACGCCCGGGTGCAGTCCTGGGTTTGTCCGGAGTGCGCGCCTGGTTTTCAGCCCTAAGCGCCCTGCGGCGACGGCGCGCTTTAAAATAATCGCCCGTCAGCATAGATATTATGAGCACCCCAAAACTGGCAAACAAAAATATCCTAATCCGGTCGTACACTATTACGCCGATGCCAAAACTGGTTATTATACTCTCCCGCGCTAAGGGCAGTACTACAAAAATCAGCGCCACCATTGCGGCAATAAGGATTACGCGAACATTTAACCTCATGTTATCAGCCCCTTTATGATGTTACCTAGACTATATTATACCTTTTGCGCCGGAATTTTCAACATATTTCGCGTTATAGGTTTGCGCCGCGGAACGGTGGCTGCCGAACAGGAGTTAATCGCCATAATTCAAATGGCGAAGATTCTGAAATAAAACGCCCGTCAAAAAAGTACACTTTTTTGACAATTAGGGCTGTCAATAACTTTAGAAAATGTCTCGTAAATGCAACAAAATTATCGCGAGAAAATGTCTCGTTAAGGCGTGTTTGAAAATTCCTAAAAGCGCGAAATTTCGAATAAAACCGCTGCAATACTTGTCGAGCTTGCTCGACGCTTCGCGCTGCGTCGAGCAAGCTCGACTATCGGAATCTAGTTTTCAAACACGTCCTAGCATAAGGGCAAAAGCAGCCCAAGGGAAAAAACCTTGGGCCTAACGATGATTTGTTCGTTGGCCCCAAACTACGCTGGGGATATTCATCCCCAGACCCTTCTTTTGGGGGCGCTGCCCTCAAACCCCGGCCCTCGCCGGAAGGGGGTGCGGGTAAACCGCACCCCTGGCAAAAGGGTTTTGGGCTTCTGAGGCTGTCAAGGGAAACTCCACCCTTGACCACGACAAACGCATGAACCCATATTATTATAATAAAACATTTGTAGGCGGCCATAAATGACAAGAAAATTTTTAAAAATAGTCTTTTTGACATTTCTATTTGATTCTACAGGCGTTTTTGCGAGCTTAATTACCATATGTTGTATTCATGCGTTTGTCGTGCACTCTTGACAGCCGTGTAGTCTGGAACCTTTAGAGTTTATCCCTAATTAAAGTTTATTGTGCAAAAAGGCGATAAATAAATAAAAAGGGGAAGAAGCAAAATGAAACAAGAAAAATCATGGGAAATAACAGAAACATTTTGGGAAGCAGTAAAGGGACTAATACCAAAAGCAGAAAGGGAAGAAGGAAAAGAATACAAGCGAGCGCCTGGAGGCGGACGAAAGCCAATGGACCC
>JAISYE010000292.1 GCA_031297485.1 Clostridiales bacterium | reverse complement strand
TTGTAAAATTAGCTGTTGTCGAACCAAACGCGGACGAAGCGCGGGTTTTAAATTGGAATTTAATTGACTTAAGCACCAACCCGTTGGTTGACATGTTCTCATTCTACAAAAGCGGCCTGATACTGGGCGCCGGGTTTCTGCTGGCCTGCTTCCACATTTACCGCTTAAGCCGCGCCTGGCGTACAGACGTCAACCGGGGCACAATAACGCTCGCGGGCTATCTCCGGTCAGGCGCCTGGTTTAAAGACCCTATTATCGTGGCGCTGTGCGTGTTCGTAATTGCGGCGCTGCTTTCCACGCTGACGTCCAAGTACCTTAACACGTCCATTTTAGGCGCTCACCAACGCTACGAGGGCTTGCCGGTATTAATCGCTTACGTTGTTGTGTTCCTGTCAACAATAAGCTATGCCAGCTCCTGGGAAAAAATAAAAGTCATCTTTTGGGGGACCTGCTTTTCCGCGCTGATTATCGGCCTTATCGGCTTGTCCCAGTACCTCCGGCATGACTTTTTCCTGACCGACTTCGGTACTCGCCTTATGTTCGGCAAGCTTTACGGCGTGTTTGATTCGCCTACCGCGGTTTTCGGCGACGTGGCCTATGGCACGGTGTATAATCCCAATACTCTAGGCATGTATTCCGCCATGATGCTGCCGCTTACCTTGTCCGTGGGCCTGGCCGCGCCGTTAAAATCCTGGGCAAAGTACGCCCTGCTGTGCGTCGCCGCCCTGATGGGCGTCTGCATGATAGGCTCCAATGGTACGGGCGGGTTCTTTGGCTTTTGCTTCGCCTTAATCGCCGGGGGAACAGTATTTATAATTTATACAATTAAACGCAGGAAATATACCAACCTGTACTTCGCGCTGGGGTTCGCGCTGCTGGCCCTATGCCTGGCCTTATTCGCGCCGCCTGTGCGCAGGCGTATTGAGACCGGCGTCGCGAAACTTATGGACACGAACACAAGCACTTTTCTAATTAAAGACCTTAAATTGGAAAAAGGCGCGGCGGAAGTTTTTTACGCGAATGACGGAACGCCCTCTGCAAGCAGCCTCAAATTAGAGCTGGACCCTGAGGCCTCGCGTATAGTTGTGCGGGACGGCGCGGGCGAGGTATTAATACCCTCGGACATTACGGCAAACGAGGAATCGGAAACAGCGGATGTTACAGCCGTGTTCTCACTGCCCGCCCTCGGTAATTTCCGCGTCAGGACAGTAGCCAATTATATCCTGCTGGAACTGCAGCCCTATACAATCTACTTCGCGCTGGACAACGAGCAGAATATGTACTTAATCGACCCGCTTACAATGGCGGCTATTGACATCAGCGAACCCGCGCCAAGCATTGGCTTTGAGGGACGGGAACTGTTCGCCACCGGGCGCGGTTATATATGGTCGCGCTCACTGCCCTTAATAAACCCCGCGCTTATTCTCGGCACCGGTCCGGACACGTTCCAGCTTGTGTTCCCACAATACGACGCTATTGGCAAGTTAAAATACCTGGGGCACCCCTACATGCATGTGGATAAGGCTCACAACCTTTATGTGCAGACCGCGGTCAACACGGGCCTGCTCTCGCTTTTGGCCATACTGTTTATTTTCGCCCTGTACTTGATTAGAACCATTAAAAATATTTTAACACAAGAACTTGACACCCAAACTTTGGGGCTAAACCTGGGAATTTTCTCCGGTGTGTGCGGGTTCCTGGTCGCCGCCCTGACCACCGACAGCGTTGTCTCGGTATCCCCTGTGTTTTGGGCGCTGCTGGGCCTTGGGTTTGCCTTGCTTAAGGTTACGCCTGCCGCGGACAAAGGTCAAAAACGGTAGACCCTAAGGCGTGTTTGAAAACTCCTAAAAGCGCGAAATTTCAAATGAAACCGCTGTAATTTCGCGCTGTATCGGGCAAGCTCGACTATCGGAATCCAGTTTTCAAACACGTTATAGAGCGTGTTTGAAAACTCCTAAAAATGTAAATTTTCAAGTGAAAACGCTCCAATTTTGCGCTGGAATCCGGTTTTCAACCATGTCCTAGACTTTTGCAAACTACTGACGAAAGGATGGAATCTTCTGAATGAAAAATCCGCTGGAAAACTTCCGCAGTCACGGCGGGCGGGCGGAAGCCGGGAGGCTTGGTAAAATAATCCTGTACATGCTGGTAGACGCGGCCTGCATCAACCTGTCCATAGCCATAGCCGTGGGCCTGTGGTTTGGCGGAAGTATACCGGGCAGCAAGACTACCTATGTTCCGGACGAGGCTTGGGCCTGGTTTTGGAGGATGGCCGTAGCCGCGCCGATTATTTGCTTCGTAGTCTATTTCGCATTCCGGCTGTACAGCAGTTTGTGGAAGTACGCAAACATAGACGAATTATTTAAAATTTTCCTGGCGACCTTTATAAGTTTCGTTCTCATTTACCTTTACGGGTTCTGGTTCGCCAGCGGCGGCAGCGAGATGCTGCGTTCGCGGCGTTTGATGTTCCTGGCCTGGGTGTTGGACTTTATGCTGTTTGTCTCCTCACGCCTGGGGTATCGCGGTCTGATGCGCTCCTTTGTGTTTGTCAGCCATATGGCCAGCTCGCGGGCGGGTCTGAAACGGGTGATGGTTATAGGCGCGGGCTTTGCCGGTTACGGCGTTGTGCGCGGCATACTGGGCGCGCCTGTGCGGGACCGCCTGCCTGTGCTCATAGTGGACGGGGACTCTGAAAAGAACAACGCCTATATTTTGGGTGTGCGGGTTGTCTCCGGACTGGACCGCATCCCTGAATACGCCGTTAAATTTCAAATAGATGAGATTATTGTGGCGCTTCCCAACGCCGACCCGCGGGAACAGCAGGAGGTATACCGCCGCTGCGCTTCCACAGACTGCCGCATAAAAATAATACCCTCCATAAGCGATATTACAGAGGGCGTTCCGTCGCCCAGGGACATTAATATTTCAGACCTGCTGTTCCGGGACGAGGTTGTGTTGGATACAAAGAATATAAGCGACTATCTTTCAAAGCGCACCGTGCTGGTTACAGGCGGCGGCGGCTCCATAGGCTCGGAACTGTGCAGGCAGATAGCCAAATTCGCGCCGGCCGGCATAATCATATTTGACATATACGAAAACCACGCTTACGAGCTTGCGAATGAACTGCTGGCGCGGAATCCCGGTATAAACGTCATGGTAAAAATAGGCTCTGTACGTGACCCCGGACGGCTTGACGAAATCTTCAGCCAATACATGCCCCAGGTAATCTTTCACGCCGCGGCCCACAAGCATGTTCCGCTTATGGAGGACTGTCCGGGCGAGGCTGTGAAGAACAATATTTTCGGGACCCTTAATGTGGTCAAATGCGCGGACAAATACGGCGCGGAGCGTTTTGTCATGCTGTCCACGGACAAGGCGGTTAACCCTGCCAGTGTTATGGGCGCGACGAAGCGCGTAACCGAGCTTATTGTTCAGGACCAGGCGGCCCGAAGCAAGACAAAGTACATGATTGTGCGGTTTGGCAATGTACTGGGCTCAAGGGGCAGCGTAATACCCAAGTTTCAGGAGCAGATAGCCTGGGGCGGGCCTGTAACAATAACCCATCCGGACATGGAGCGGTATTTCATGACAATACCGGAGGCCGCGCGGCTTGTTCTGCAGGCTGCCGGGCTGGGTAAAAGCGGGAACATATTTGTGCTGGACATGGGCGAGCCGGTTAAAATTGTAGAACTTGCCAAAAACTTGATAAAACTCTCTGGCTATCAGCCGGACAAGGACATAAAAATCGAGTATACTGGTCTTCGGCCTGGCGAAAAGCTGCACGAGGAACTTATAATGGAAGAAGAGCGCGGCCAAATGCAAGTCACATGCCACAAGAAGATATTCATGGCGCGTCCCACCAACTTTGACAGCCGTCAGCTGGAAAGACACTTGCGCGAACTTTCCAGGCTGTCGCAGCGGTCCTCGGGCGACGTCGTGGCTTACTTACAAGAAATGTTGCAAGGTTTCAATCCACATTCGGGTGATACCCGAATGACTATGTAACCCTAACGCTTAGGACGTGTTTGAAAACTAGCTATAGCCGGGCTTGCCCGATACAGTGCGAAGCGCGCGCGCAAGCCCGGCGGGCCGGAACGCCGGCTGCGGGCCGGAACGCCGGCTGCGGGCCGAACGCCGGCACGCCTTAGGGTATTTTATGTGTCAAAGCAATGTCAACAAGTTAAGGATTTTCGAGTTATACTCGCGAACATTGAGGTTTGCCACATTAAAGTCGCCGCACTCGCCGCCCTTTAAGAAGGGGTATGCGTCGAACAAGCTCGACTATCGCACTCGCCGCCCTTTAAGAAGGGGTCTGCGTCAAACAAGCTCGACTATCGCACTCGCCGCCCTTTAAAAAGGGGTCTGGGGGCGAAGTCCCCAGCGGGGTTTGGGGCAGAGCCCCAAGGTTTTAGGTTTTAGGTTTTAGGTTTTAGGTTTTAGGTCTTCATGTTTGGCAAGTTCGTAAGTATAACACGGGCGAACTGTGTTCGCCCGCTTAACCTGTTGACATTGCTTCCCAATCCTTAATCCCGCGCCATCAATTGAGCATATTCTCT
>JAISYE010000291.1 GCA_031297485.1 Clostridiales bacterium | reverse complement strand
TCAATTTTGACGTGCTTTCCTCTCATAATCAATCACCTCGTTTTATGATAATTAAGATGATTCATTATAGCACAGAACGCAATATTTGTATCGTTTTAATTGTTACGCACTACTAGTTTGTCTTGATAATCTTAGAGCGTTGCATAACTATCATTGATAATTTGTACTTGACATGGGGTACGGTTTACTTTTAGGGTTTGGATTATCTCCAAAACATGGGACGAGGTATATTCCTTGCCGCTGAAAATTAGCCCGCCGAAGGTGGATCCCTTGTTTGATGAGAAATCCTTGCCGCTGTCCGCCATTATTTCACAAGCCGGACACACGCACGCCAACTTGTCCTTGCGGTAGAACATCAGCGAACAATCCTTGAAACGCTCGCCGTGGTAATTGAGAAAACGGCGGCATTGCAGGAACGTGCCGTTTATGGAGTAATTGTCGATAAAGTCGTCCCACTCAGCGGCGCGGTCAGCGGAGTAGGGGGTAATGGTAACGCCGTTGTTCACAGGGAGTTCACCTCCCCGCAAGCGCCGACTAAACCCCTGCGAGCGTCAGGGTTATATTGTAATCTATGGTGGCAAGAGTTATCTGTACTATACTGTACCGGGTTTCGACTTACTGCGAACATTTGTAGTGACTCCTCCTAATGCCGTTGCGCATTTCGCGCAATGATTTCCGCCAGGTTTGCCCTTTTTCGTCAGGCAAGCGGCAGTTTCAGCAAAACTCGTTCGCCGCCTTTATCACATAATCAATCTCATCATCCGTCATGCCGTTAAACAGCGGCAGACTGAGCACCTCGTCAGCGTACCGCTCCGCTATAGGCAAATAGCCTTTTTTATGCCCCAGATGCTTGTAGCACTGGTGTAAATGCGGCGGTATGGGATAATGGATTATTGTGCCAACGCCGCGTTGTTTGAGGTGATCTATCAACTCTTCCCGGCGGCTTGAGAGTATAACAAATTGGTGCCACACGGTTTCACAGCCTTCTCTGATTTTCGGCAGTTTAATCAGCGGGTTTGTTATTCCGCTTAAATACCGCCCGCAGATTTTATGCCGCTCCGCATTCATTTCATCCAGATGCACCAGCTTTGTCCGCAGTACTGCCGCCTGCAATTCATCAAGCCGCGAGTTCGCGCCTTCCACTTTGCTTTGATAAGGTATCTCGCAGCCATAGTTGCGGAACACGCGAAATTGCCGGGCAATTTCGTCATCGTCTGTGACAATCGCGCCGCCATCGCCGAACGCGCCGAGGTTCTTACTGGGATAAAAGCTGAAACAGCCGATGTCGCCAAATGTGCCGGTGGTTTTCCAAACGCCGGCAGTTGATTCAAAAGAGACCTCTGATTGCTCAGCAGCGCTTTTGACAGTAACTATCCGCCTCGCCCCATGTGATTGCGCGCAGTCCTCAACTACTTTCAGTCCATGCCGTTTGGCGATATCCATAATCGCAGCCATGTCACAGGCTTGTCCGTATAGGTGTACGGGAAGTATCGCCTTAGTGCGCGAGGTTATCGCCGCCTCAATTTTGTCAGGGTCAAGGTTATGGTACTCGTCCGGCTCCACAAACACAGGCGCCGCGCCGTTGCCGTTAATCGTGATACCCATGACGCTGGCGATGTAGGTGTTCGCGGGGACTATAACCTCATCGCCCGCGCCTAATGCCGAGTATACGAAACGCTATCCACAGCGCGTCCAGACCGCTGGCTAAGCCCACGCAATGCTTCGCGCTGACAAAAGCCGCGAATTCTTTTTCAAACGCCTCAACTTCCCTGCCCAGGATATACCACCCCGAGCGCAGACAACGCAGCGCGGCGGCTTCGTATTCAGCTTGATACAGCCCAAATTGACGGCTGAGACAATTTTGGGGGATAAGCATTATGTTTCATCCTTTCAAATTTGCCAATTTTTCAGCGTGTTTTTTGATCAGAACTATTGCGCCCGCCCCGCCAAGCCCCAGGCACCAAGCAACGCACACCCCATAATAACCGAATATCATTACATTTGACATCGTGTTGAGCATATCTTTATACTCCAGCCGAATATCGTGGGTTCCCTCGGGGATAGTGAAGTACGCGCACAGATTTTGCTTTTCCGGATATACTTCCGTACCATCGACATAGTAGTGCCAATGGGGGTTGGGGTAGAGCAGGAACGAAATCTCCGCTTCCTGGCCGGCGCGGATCGTACCGTAAACCAGGACGCCTCGTTAGAGTCAAACGCCATCAGGTCGTCCTGGTCTAAGTCCTTGGCGTAGAATATGCCGTTATCCAGTACGTCAAGGCGGTCTTCGATAAACTCGCCGTTTGTATAACGCATGGGGAGATATTTTTTGAAGGAGTTAATATAAAGCCCGTTGCCAATTAATACGCGCTCGTTGTTGAGCATACCCGCAAGGTCAGGGTTGGCGGCGAGATACTCATCGTCGGTGATATAAAAGTCAGCACGTGATGAAACTAAGAGCCTATCCTTAATTAAAGTTTATTGTGCAAAATGGCGATAAATATATAAAAAATGATGGATACAAAATGAAACAGATACAAAATGAAACAAGAAAAGTCATGGAAAATAACAGAAACATTTTGGGAAGCAGTAAAGGGACTAATACCAAAACCCAAAAGGGAAGAAGGGAAAGAATACAAGCGAGCGCCTGGAGTCGGAAGAAAGCCAATGGATCCCAGCCGTGTATTAGAGGCAATATTCTATGTGCTAAGAACAGGGATACAATGGAAAGCGCTTCCCAAAGAATTCGGCTCATCAAGTTCAGTGCATAAATATTTCATGGCTTGGTGTAAGGCAGGAGTATTTGAGATGATGTGGATATTAGGATTGCAAGGGTATGATGAATTTAAGGGCATAGAGTGGCAATGGCAGAGCATTGACGGAAGCAGCGTAAAAGCGCCGCTGGCGAGAGAAACCGTAGGACCAAATCCGACGGATAGGGGGTAAGAATGGAAGCAAGAGGCACATACTTGTTGACGGAAACGGAGTGCCTTTGTCCATAGTATTGACAGGAGCGAATCGGCATGATGTTACGCAAATAGAAATAGTCCTGGATAGTATAGAGGTTCAGCGTCCTGAATTTGATTATTCACAGGGCGCAACGGAGAATCTATGCGCGGATAAGGGTTACTATGGTGAGCCTGCGCTTGAGGCTATCGTGCTTAGAGGTTATATTCCACATGTAGTATCTCGCGGAGAAGAAAAGCAAAATATTGAAAACAATCCGGAATTCAAGGCACGTCGTTGGGTTGTGGAAAGAGTTTTCTCATGGCTTAATCTCTTTCGTAAAATTCTTGTCCGTTATGAGAAATATGCTTTCACTTATATGGGTTTGTTACAATTGGCATGTGCTTTTATCGCTTTTAGACAAATCGAATTTATTTAAGGATAGGCTTTAAGGCGCCAAAATTTTGGCGCGTATCATGCGGTGTAAGTTCCTGGCGCCAAGTCCGAGTTAAATGAAAGGCGTAAAAACAGCCCGACCCAGGAAGCCGGGTTTTGCGGCTTCCGAGGGGGGCTGTAATTTATACGTATTTTGGAAATGGTTTTTCAACGCATTAAAATCGCCACGCATAATCCCTGCTTTTTATTTGCCTTCGTCCCACCAGCCATATATGGTAACAGGTGACGTTACTGGCTTAGCAAAGTTAAAGGGAATTGTGCATGCGCTGTCCGCATACCAACCTTTAAATATATATCCGGCTTTGGTTGGGTCAGCCGGTTTGCTCACTTTTTGCCCGTTTTCTACTAACTGTAATTCTATCGCCGAACCGCCGATTGTATTAAATCTGACAGTAAATATTTCTATACCTGTGTCAATCCACTTTGCGTATAGTGTTAAATCACTTGCTACAGGTGTGTCAAAATTGAAAATTGTCGAGAAATCCGATGCGGAATACCAGCCTGCGAATGTGTGCCCCGCCTTGGTTGGGTCGCTTGGCCGCGGCAGTTTCTCCCCATCTGCAATTAAGCGCGGCGCACATTCCGTACCGCCGTTAGAGTCGAACGAAACAGCAAAAATTGTTGCTTCCGCAGGCATAGTAAGCGGAACAGAAGTAACAATATCTGAACGGACGAAATTTACGGGTTCCGTAGGTTCACCATTCGAGCTGAGGTCTCCTGGGTGAAAACCAGAAGTCGCAAACAAAGCATTGCCGCCCAGTCTGATAGCAAAGAAATAGTACGTCTTCCCCAATTCAAGCCGCTTTGTTTCATAGTACGCTTTTTGCGCTGTTTCCACATCTGAGTCCGGTGTTCCGTCGTTGCGGGAATCGACAGATGAAACCAATCCACTGATAGCTTCATTGACATCAAGGACATCCGACGCCGTGACTTCACCTTCAAAAATTTCGCCCGCTAAAAACCAATCGATATTTTTGAAAGAGTAGCCCTTATAAGTCGTAATCTTTCCGTATTCAGGCGGTTCTGGTTCTGTAGACCAGGCGAAAGCGTACGGGGCTATGCTGAGGTTGTTCTCGTGAGCATAAGTTGATCTCAATCCGCCTGAAGCTTTTAATACAACCGTTGCGTACTTTGTGTTGACAGCCCTCATTGTGTCAGGATAATAAGCTATCGAAACAGGGTCCTGCATATAGCCATTATCTATATATACGTATGAGGGGTAGATCGAGCCGTCCCACATAGGCCAGTTATATGGCATACCCATAGCGCTGAAAACCTGTTCGTCCTGTTGAGATCCTGGTTCCGGATCGCCGTCAGCCAGATTGCCGTCATTAGCAAGCGAAACATCCGCTGATTTTATAGGCTCCGACAGTGTTTCATTTGGAGCCGTCCCATTGCTCACGCTTTTGAACGCTGTTAACAACAATACTAACGCGGACAGAAGCGCCGGCATCAAAATGCGGTATTTTTTTTCAAACATTGTTTTATCCTCCTAAATAATGACTGTTTTGAATTAGTCGCCAAAAGCTTGATAAAATTCAACGTACTGACGAACAGCCCGTAATATTACCGCGCTAACTTTCAACTTGCCTAAATCCGCGTATTTTACAGGTTTACCTTTACATTTCGCGGACAACTTTGACAAAGCGCCCGTTAATTCTGAGACCCGCGCTTTATCAGACGAATCACCAAAACTCACAAGAATTATCTTGGCCAAAGTTCGCAAATCATCCTCATTTTGGATATATTCAAATATATTGTCCTTACCGCCTATGAAGTTAAACATCTTACGGCAGGACGCCACTACAGCGGCCAGCGAATTTCCGGACAGCTTCTTGCATATTTCATAGTTTTTTAACGCGACATGACTGCTGTCACGTTCCGCCAGTAGGCCAAAGAGCCTTTCCAGGACCGATTCATATCCTGATTCAGATTTGGCCGCTTCTATAAGCTCCACAATCATAAAAAGATGCTGTTCATTTGCGGGAGCTTCATAATACAAATACTGGGCTAAGGATAAAAGTAAAGAGTATTCCGCAGCCAAACCAACAGGATGTTTTATATCACCGGCAATAGAAGCCGCAAACCGCAAAACAGTTTTTGCAGTAATACTCTCATCATGCTTAACATCTGAGCGTATGACATTATGGAACTGCACGTAGCAATCACCGGTATCTGTCTCGCTAGCGCTGCCGCGGCTTAATTCTGGAATAAGCGATTTCACAGTATTATAGGCTGTTAAAAACGCGGAAGCATATTCAAAACCAATTACCGCAGCTTTCTCAATTAATGCCAGACCTTTCTCAGTGTCAACCGGGACCCCAACCCCGTGTATATACATCATCCCCAATTCTTGCATGGCCCACGGGTCTTCACTGCCGGCTTTTTCATACCATTTGGCAGCCTCGGCGTAATTTTGGTCAACCCCGCTTCCCCAATATAAAGCCAATCCATACCGTATCTGACCGTATGATGAACCCATTTCCGCGGATTGTCTCCACAAGTTTACAGCTTTTGTTATATCTTCCTGTACATACTGACCATTGTAGTACATACTGCCAAGATTAGCTAAAGCACGCGCCTCTCCCCCTTCGACGGCCTCAGTAAAGTACTCAAACGCCTTTTTATAATCCTGTTTAAAATACAGACCATCCCGATACATTGTACCCAGAAAATTTAAAGCGCGGGGATGCCGCTTTTTTACAAGTTCTTCAATAATTTTATAGGCATCCTTGTAATCGCCTCTGTTGATACATTCGTTAGCGCGGTCGAATATGCCTTCTTCCGACAGACCGGCCGAAACAGGCTGAGTTAACGCCTTTATGTATTCGGCTGTTTCGCGGGCCAATTCATAAGAAACGTTCTCTTCGTCCGATAAAGATTCAACGAGGCCGGCAAATACCGCGGAAACATCAGTTGGCGACGCCCGTTCCAGCTTTACAAAAGCGGCAAAATCCGCTATGGCTATAATTAGCGAACGCCGTATACTTGAGAATTCCTCTTCAGGCATAACTTTATTAATGATAGCTTCAAACCGCGCGCCGGAGCGGAATACATCCGCGCCGTACTTGGAGCGTACACGGTTCAAAGTCATGCTTACTTTGTTGTTCATTATTACGACCTCCTATGGGATGGTTTGGAAATTTTAGGAATATTGATTGATTGAGTCTACTGCAAGAAACAAAGGGGTAAAAGATACAAGTTGTATAAATTGGCATTTAAATTAGTAAAAATGGCCAAAGGTAAAAATTTGAGTATGTTAGGCCGCTTTTTTTGGGAA
>JAISYE010000290.1 GCA_031297485.1 Clostridiales bacterium | reverse complement strand
GCAGTATATTCTTACACATTTCGTCATAGGGGACTATAACGCCATATGTGGCTTTATCATCTATCACTTTGTAGCTGCTTTGGATTTCTCTGAATGAGAAAGATTGCGGTGCGCCTTTTTCGATGTCCCGCAGAATATGTTTCTCGTCCAAATCTACGCCAAAGGTATAGCGCAATTCAAAGAATTTATTGATGGCTTCCGGCAGCAGAGGGTTAGGGTATTTTGCCATTACTTCACTGCCCAGGCTCGCCATCCGGGAAAACCACCCCTGTGGAAGGCCGGCCTTTTCGGGATAAAACACAAAAACTTCCCCCGGCGTTTTGTTTCCGTCCGGGCCCAGCAGCATTCCCTCGCGATTGCAACGTCCGGCGGCCTGCGCTATGGAGTCTATGCCCGCGGCGGCTCTGTAAACGCATGGGAAATCTATATCGACCCCTGCTTCGATAAGCTGTGTTGATATGACTATACATGGCTGCCCGGATTTTAACCGCTCCTTGATTTCCGCAATGACGTTGGAACGGTGTTCGGGACACATCAGCGCGCTTAAGTGATAAACATGGTCCAGCTTTTTAAGCGGTTCAAAGAGCTGCCGGGCATGCTGCCTGGTGTTGACTACGCAAAGCGCCTGTTCGTGGGATTGCAGCTGCTCCGTAAGCGCGTTATCGGAAGTTTCCCCGAGATTTATAATTTTTGTGCGGTCCAGCGCTGAAAACAATTCTGCCGTGTCGTCAATAATTTCATGAACTGTCAGACCATCTAACCAATCCGAACGAATGGCGGGCTGTGTGGCTGTACAGAATACCACGGTCACGCCAAAGTCAGCCACAAGGGTTTTTAGGGCCGCCAGTGTGGGCAGCAGCAGAGAGTCGGGCAGTGTCTGCGCTTCGTCCAAAATGATCACGCTGTTGGCGATGTTATGCAGTTTGCGCGTTTTTGAGGGCTTCGCGGCAAACAGGCTTTCAAAGAGCTGTACATTTGTCGTGACGATTAATTGCGCGTCCCAGTTTTCACAGGCGGGCCGGCCGGTGGTTTCATCCTCGTCAGCTTCCAGGTTGTCCGAACCCGCGTTGCTGTGGTGTTCCAAAACCAGTTCGCCGCCGAAGATACCCCTGAATATCTCCGCGGTCTGTTCTGTTATGGATGTAAATGGAATGGCGTAAATTACGCGCCGCATATTATTGCGCAGGGCGTGTCTGAGGGCAAAGGCGAGGGACGAAAGCGTTTTGCCGCCGCCTGTCGGAACAGTGAGCTTGAAAAAGCCCCGGCCGTTTTCCGCCGCGCGCAGGCAAGCGTTTAAAACAGCACGGCGCGCTTTGTTTACAGGGTTATCCAAGGGGAAGCTTTGCAGATAGTTAAGCTTCGGGGCAAACAGTTCCGCATATTCCGCAATAGGCGGGCAAGGTTTTCTTAAGGCCGCGCCTTCAGGGTCCATGGCTTTCTCCGTGTCAAGGTAATCGGCGTCAACAAGGGCGGAAAACACCATCCTGATAAGCATCGAAAGATAAAAACTCAGATGAGTTGCTGATCCGGATTTCGGCGCTTTAGGTTTAAGGCCGCCATGCAGAGGCGAACCGAGTTCGTCCAGGAATTCGGGCAATTCCATAAGAAGCGGAGGGGATTCGCGCTTCAGCAGTTCCAGCAGCCCTGCAGCGCCGCTTTCTGAAATATAGTCGGGAAGGCCGCCGTGATGTCCGCATATTATGTAAGCAAGCATCGTGCCTATGGTTTTGCCGTGATTTGGACCAAGTAATTTTTTGCTGAGTTCCAGGGCGCGCCTGCCGCCTTCGCTTTTATGATCTACCCGTTTCCTTTTTCCGCGCAGACGGGCTTGAAAAGCCTCCGTCGCCTTCCCGATGTCGTGCAGTATCCCCGCGGCGTAAGCCATCCCGCCGGCGTCGAAACTGTCGGCAAAGCCTTGCGCGGTACAAGCCACTGCGGACAAATGTTCGTCCAGCTTCTGCCATGTGTGTTCGGGTAAAACAAGGCTGGTGGCAGGGTCAGTCTTTGTGTGCGCATATAGTTCTATGTTGTTATGAGTTTTCATTCGGTTTTGCTCCAGACTTGTTATTTTTTTGTTTTTTGCTCTTGTAAAATCTAGATGAACTATAATGCAAAATGAAAAAGATGTCAAGTAGAATTTAAGAATGCAGAGTTCTCGAAATTTAGGGCTATTATATAATAAATGCAGAATTTTTAGGAATTGAGTTTTAATATATAATAGCAAAATACTAATATATGCTAATCAATTAGTTAATATCAATAACAAAATTCATAAATAATTTTTTAAATGCTTAGGTAATTTTTTTGATGAGCTCTTGAGGGTAGCTGGCAAGCGTTTTCCAAATAATGTATTACGGCATTATAGCCGCGAACGAATACATTTTCCCAACGAAGAGCGGGCGAACTATATGGGGAACTGTGTTTGCCAGCCCCTGTGGCAAACATCAACCTTCGCAGTATGGCAGCGATTTCATATTTAGCATGAACGATCAGAACTTCCGCCAGCGCTGCAGGATATGGGTAAGACCGGCAGTATGCCATGCTTGGCGAGTTTTTTTTCGGAGGAATGGGATGTTGTGCATGTGGATGAAGAGGTAGAGAATATAGATTACCGTCAGCGCTGCGACTTGGTGTGACTCACATTTCATACGCCATGTGCTTATCACGCCTATGGCATTGCCAAAACCTTCAGGAAAAGAAAGGTCCCAGTGATCATGGGAAGTTCTCACGTGACCTTGGTGCCGGACGAGGCCGAACTGTACGCCGGCAGTATTTTTGTCGGTGAGGCGGAAAATACCCTGCCGCGGTTTCTCCGTGATTTTGATAACGGTACGTTAAAAAAGCGGTATACGGACGATTGCGCTGTGGATTTGCCGCAGGCTCCGCTGTTGCGCAAGGAGCATTTTCACCGCAGGGATCACACGGCGGGCACATTGTTCGCTACCCGCGGGTGTCCAAACTCATGTGAATTCTGCGCCATTGCCTGCATGTATAAAAATAAATTCCGCAAACGCCCTGTCGAGCATGTGGCGCGGGATTTTGCGGGTTTAAAGGGAAAGGTGGTTGTGTTTTGGGACGACAACATATCCGCGGACTTGGATTACGCGAAGAAGCTGTTTGCCGCCATTGAACCCTATAAGAAGTAGTGGACAAGTCAAGCCGGCATTGCGGCGGGAGAGGACGATGAGTTTTTGCGTCTGGCATACAAAAGCGGCTGCCGGCATTTGTTTATCGGTTTTGAAAGCATAATGCAGACTTCCCTTAATCAGGTAAACAAGGCGTTTAACAAGGTTGAACGTTATAAGGAAAATATAAAGCGCATACACGCTCATGGCATTTCCCTACAGGCGGGTATAGTGCTTGGTTTTGATCACGACACCGGGGACGTGTTTGACCGAACTTTAGAATTTTTCATTGAAACCGGTGTGCAGAACGCCAGCTTCAATATGCTGACACCATATCCCAACACGCCGCTTTTTAATCGTTTGAAAGCCGAAGGCCGGATTTTGACCAGGATTGGACAAAGTACAACTCCCGCACCGACGTTGTGTTCCAGCCAAAAAACATGACGCCTCAGGAATTGTTAGACGGTTTTTACTATAATTAATCAGGAATTTTATAAGGTGCGTAATGTTTTACGCCGGCTGTCCCATTCCACTACCGGACTGTTTTGGACATTACCGCTGAATTTAATCTACAGCTTTTTGCTTTATGCCAGGGGGCGGGCGAACACCGGAAGCCATTACTGCGGGCCTCGGTATTTGGGGCGCGAACAATCTCCACGATGGCTGCGGCTTGGGCGGCCGGGGCCGGAACTTACGGGCGGCGGCAAACGCACAAGACGCAAACCTAAGCAACGGGGAAAGACCGGAATAATTGAAACAAAAAACAGATAGACAGCCAAAACGGGCCTGCGTGCACAGAGGACGCTGAACGGAACAGCGTCCTTTTGTTTGGGCTGATTATTTCAGGCTGTCACTAAACGATTTTAGGTCAGTCTTTACATCTTGCGGCAGCATATTAAAATCGATATTATCTATTGCCCCTTGTAATGTGTATAGGTGAACCAGACAGACTTCCGGGTATAGGGCCTTTAAGCGGAAAAATGTTTCCTTGCCGCCCAGTGCGGATAGTTCTTCCGCGCTGTTGATACCAATGGCGTTTAGCTTTCTTTTCATTTCAGCGCCTATATTTTTCATGGCTGTTAATTCCATAAGGCACCGTCCTTTCTTGCGTCTTAAGGCTGTTTTTTCCCCTTTTTCTTAGTTTCGACGGTTATAGTTTCCACATTATCCCCATCCACCGTTATTGCTTGGTTGTTACTGATTGGGCGCAAATCAAGCGTATCCGAGTAAGCGGCAATGATTTTTTCGGCGGCTTTCTTGAATGGAACATTAGTGCAATGAGGAACAATGCTAAAATCCACAACCGACAACGCCGTGAAATTATCATTACAGTCTGGAGCGTCGGCGGGGTTGTCCATGTACTTAACGTACTCAATATTTTTTGAGAGTATCATCGAGCCGGCGGAAGCGCCGATGTACAGCTTCCCTTTCTGAATATGCTCGACAATCAATTTATCCGTCTCGGTCCGCCGTAACTCTTGCAACAAGAAAAAGGTGTTTCCGCCGGATATAAACACGTAATCCGCGCCGGATATTTTACGTGAGATTTCATCTTTAGGCGCAGTGGAAATTTCAAGTTCCTCAACAGCCATACCGAGTTTTTCCAAAGCTATTTTGTCTGTTCCGACATAAAAGGTTACTTTTTCGGTAAGGCTTGCCGTAGGAATAAAAATAACTTTCTTTCCGGCGCACTCGTCATGCACAAATGCGGGAAATGCATCGGCAACCCCTGAAAAAAAGGATGCTAAAAAGAGCCTCATAGTCAAATCCTCCACTAAAATTTTGATTCATTTGTTGGCGACTGCGGCTGCCGACTGCCAGAAGCAAGCGATAAGCGACGGCTGGCAGTACGCTTTTGCGCCGCCATCGGCGGCGTAGGCCCCCGGCAGGGCCCCGCGGGAGCGCCCACGGCGGTTATGGCGTAGCCTAACCGTCAGAGTGGGTCTCACGCTTTGAAAAAGCGGGAGAAGTCACGCCGTTTCCCGCAAATCCGTCTTCGTGAATATCCAAAGCGAGCCGGCGAGTTCTACTTCAAAAGCCGTTCTGTCCGAGGTCAGTGTGCCGACGCAGCTTTCCCGGACAGGAAGCAATTCACCCGTGCTGTCGGAGAGCTGCCGCGTGGATGTCA
>JAISYE010000289.1 GCA_031297485.1 Clostridiales bacterium | reverse complement strand
GTTACGCTCCCAGGCGCTGAAGCCGGCGGGGGATAATTTGGTTCCATAATAGCATTTTCACCCGTCCCCGCCACAACCGGCCCGCTCACTTCCTCATAGGCCACCGCGCAGCGGCAGCCCGGGTGCGCCGGAGGCAGGTGGACGCCGATAGAGAACATATCTTCCATGTTCCTTTCTTCTCCGTCCATCTCCGAACAGATAGGGCATACTATCCCGTCGTCGGCGGTCAGCCATATTTTTTTGCAGTCCCCTATGTACCCTTTGGCCTGCGCGTCTTTGGCCGCTCCGTAGTGCCCTTGGTTATACGCCGCCGCCAGTTCCGTACGGGCTATCGTCCGCGCCCTGTACCGGTGCTGCCTCTCCGCGTATCTCACCGCTTTTTCCCGCGCTTTTTTTTCCGCGTTTTCCGCCGCCATTTTCGGGTGGTTTTTTAACAGGCTTTCTTTTACGGCGCTGTAATAGTTTAAGTTCGCTGCCGCCTGCGGCTTGGTCAGCCCTATGCACGGCCGCATGATACGTGCCATTTCGTCGGCTCCCATCGCGTTGTAGTACGCCCCCCTCGCTATCATGGCGTTCAGCGCTTCCCTCTGGCTTTGCGCGAGGTTGGTTACCAGTTCGGCCCCGTGCTGTTTGATATACTCCTGCGCCGCGCCCACGGAAGGGTCATAATTGAAGTAGGGGTATTGCCGCTTTATCCCCTCCGCTGCCGCTTCCATCGCTTTCCGCCATTGGGGGGCGAGTACGCCGTTTACCAGCTGGGCGTACCCTTTCTGCCATTCCTCAATCTGCCCAGGGTTTATGCCCCCTGATAAATACGCTTCGCGCAGCTCTTTATAAGTAATGGCCGACGCCTGTTTGTCCCATAATGACGTCAGCCATTTTATTGTTTTGGCTTCTTCGGCGTTTAAAAACGCCCTCAGCCTGTCCAGCACCCTTTTTTTGCCGCCTCTGGCTTTGGCAAAGGCCGGAGGGCGGAGCTTTTTTATTATCCGCATTATTATACATCCCCCTGCCCCTCCGTTACTTTCGGCGTTATATCCCGCCCCATGTAAGCGGTTTCGAACGATTTTTCCGGCAGGCTGGCCGCCATGCGCAGGTAGTCTTCTATGCTCTCATCCGGGGTTATCGCACCTATCCCTACCATGTCCCTTACGAATGCCCCCAATTGCGCCAAGTCCTGCGTCTCTATGTCGCCGTGTACGAGTTCGGGGTAGCCACTTATACCTTTGAACGCCCCGCCGTTTATGCCAATCAGGCGCGGTATCGCCTGTTTGTTGAATACCTCGCAGATTAAGCCCAGGAATGCGCCCAGTGCTACGCCGAACAGCTCCGTTTTGTCGCTTGACAAGGCGAAGCTCCCTACTTTCTCATGCCCTAAGAGTACGAAGTCGGCGAGTACGGTCATCGCTATACGGGCGTCGTAGCGCTCGATTATGCTATTGGTGTCAAATTGCCGCCTCCCTCCGGTGGAGAGCAGCGCCAGTTCCCAGCCGTAACCTAATACTACCCCCTCGCGCTCGTCGCGGCGTATGCCGCTTACGAGTTTTTCCGCTCTCGCTAGCTCGGCCGCGTATTCGTCGCTCCAAATGTCTACCCCCTCCGGGGCTTTAAGTACTGGCAGGCCCGCGAGGTCGCGCTCTATCCCTATCCCTTCTATCTCCTGTATGCGTTTTTTATAATACCAGCTCCGGTAAGCGTTGCGCAGTACGCTCCTTCCTTCCGGGTTCCCTTTGCGGCTTTTGGTTTTGAAATGCAAAGCCTTTCCAATCGGGATAAATACCTGCCCGAAATTCGGCGGAGCCGACTGGATTAAACCTAAAAGGTTGTCTTTTTCGTCATATTTCCACTCCCACAGGGTGTCCTGGCTGCGTATAGGCAGTTTGCGCCAGCCGATGAGGCCGTCCTCATACTTGCTGCTAAGCTCCGGCTTGCCGGATTTCCCCATGCGCCGTTTATATACCACTTCATGATAGCTCCACCCAAAGGTTAAGAATGATAGGACCTCGGATATGAAATCCGTCCATGTCTCGTCCATGTCATGCATACAGGAGTATACAAACTCGGCTGCCTTTCCGTCGGCTTCCTCCGTGCCCGCTTCCTTTACAGTCCATTCTACCTGCCGCATGAGCATTTCTATAGCGAAGATGATAGAGCCTACCATATCATCATTGTCGCTCATTTCTTTGTATATCTCGATGCCTTTCCGCCCCGCAAGCTCCTGTAGGAATTCTTCATAAAAAGTCCCCATGAAGCGGCGTTGCCCCAATTTGCCTAACTCGGAGAAAGTGTTCCCACCTCCCGGCATAGGCTTCACCTCCCTTTCTCGCCGTCCCGTCCATCACCGAAGATTATTATCAATCCCGGAACAGAAAACATAGTGACTAAAGTGACAAAAGCACTCCCGCGAGCGCTCCTTCCCCTACCCTCTGATAGGGTAATAAAAAAGCGCCCCATTAGGAGCGCTAATAATGTTATAATATGTTTTAGGGACTGCCGCTTGGCGGGCTGATCACACCCTATCTCGTGCCCCGATAGGGGTACATAAAGGGGGTGACGCGAATGATTACATGGAGCGAAATCTTTTTATTCGCTGGCTTTGTTGTCACGCTGATCACCTTGTTGAAAAACAAGGACAAATGATTAACAGCACCGCCTAAGTTTTATAGGCGGTGCTGTGTACAAAAAATCTTTTTTGGGCCAGCCCGCTCTACTACAAGCGGCAGTCCCTTTTTCACAGTATACCATCCCCGGCCGCCACAATCAACAATATCTTTTTAATCAACTTATCCCTATACCCCTATTCTCCAAAAAATTCCTTCAAATCTTCTTTTTTCAATTCCTGATATGATTTAAACTGTTCTTCATTTTTCTTGTTTTGAGACTTCTCTAAAGCTGATATAAACTTTTCAATTTCTTCCTTATCTTTAAGGACAATATTTTTAAAAATACTACTCGTTGCCATATCGCCTACCTCCATCCCAAACCGTCACATATTGTAACGGTTTAAACTTAATCCGTTATCTTTGTATAATACAACGTCAACCACCTGTCTGCCGCTGTACTGGCCGCGTGTAACGCCGTGTAATCCCCCCAGCAGGTCGTTGAGGTGTAGTCCCTCACTTACAACAATTTCAATTTGGTAATGCCCGTCGTTGCCTCGCCGACTACCACCGCTCGCGCAAATGTCATATCGTAGCGGATAATCCGCTCTATCCAAGTGGTCGCTTCCGGGAAAGAGATGAACAATATGGCGGCGTCACTCGCAAATTCAACATTGTCCCGATACCACGTCTTCTTATAAATAGGCTTGCCGTCAACCCATGTCCCTACTTTTATTTCTTCTGTGCTGTAATTCTCCGTGTAGCCGTTACCGTCCGTGTCAAACTGGAAAGCCCCGCCTGAAACCAACGCGCCCTTATTAGCCACTAAATAAGGGCTATTAACGGCAACTTGGGTAATGCGGATTTCCACAATGACATTATTTGTAACGGCGGCATATGAGGCCGCGTTATATTCACCTGAAATACATACGCAATAATCAGAGTCTTTAGCATCGAAACTAAAGAAAAAGTTTTTAGGGAAAACATTAGTCTTGACTGTAGAAGAAACGCCATCGGAAGTAATACCGCTATTAGCTAATGTAGGTGTTTCGCTAATGTACCCGGAAATTACCCATTTACCTATACGCGCTTCTGGATAAGCCGCTGAATTTGAAAAAGTACGGTTTATCAACGTAATTTCATAAAGCCCCGGCTCGTCAAAGTGGAGAAACGGATTACCACTATTAGGATGAGCGCCACTAAAATGGATAGGGATACTCCTGTCAGATGTAGGGGAATATTCCCAACTAAAAGGATTTAAATAAACCTGTCCAGCGGTATGATAACCGTCAACTAATGTCCCAATAAGCTCGATATGCTTAGGGGTAGACGGAATTAATAAACCCTGCGTGTCCGCTATAGGCGTGTAAACGTCGTTCTCGCCTTTAATATATTCTCTAGGCATTTATCTCACCCCCTTTGGCGGGATAAAATAACAACCTATACTAACAAAAGTAGTCCCAGACGAGCGTGTTACCCAAACAGTTTGCCCCTTCTCAATAGGGTACATGCCCGTCAATTGCAACTTTTCACTGGTATTTGTAAGATTATTTACACGACCAACTACAAATCTATTTTCGGCAGACGTTCCAATCGCAACCCATAAAGTATGGGTATCATTACTGGAATCTACTATGCCGCTTACTCTGACATAACCTGTTCTGTCGGCAGTCCAGTGTCCGTCGATTGTCGTTATCAGACTAATATTCTCCGCGTTCACATAATCCGGCACAACCATCGTACCCTGCCTCGCATACGTGTCAAGCGGATTATTTGGCCTTGCGTCAATAACAATACCATGTCGTGTAGTTTGCCATGTGGTTACATTCAAATTGCCCATAGTAGGCTGGATTAAAGTCACGCCAGTATTCTGAAAATTCCCAATATTAACCGTGCCGCCAGTTTCAAACCGAATATCGGATGTCATAGAATTGCCGACCAAACTGGATATATTAAATGTTTTGTTCAAACCGTTAGCCGCTATGGTAAATTGCCCGTTATTTTGAATTATCCCCGCGTTACCCGTAATTGTTGATTGAGTCCCCGCGATATCCAAATGCCGGACGCTGCCATTCCCGTGTATAATCAATCCGTAATCTCCAACATCGATAACCGCGTTAGCCATCAATGAAATAACCACTGAATAACCAATGTCAATTACACGTACCGCGTCGAATACTATTTCGGAATTTTCAAGAACCTTGATTTCAAATGTAGCGTTCAGCTGATATATCCACGACGTAAAAGTTTTAAACCTCTCTAACGCCGCGTCAAATTCTTTCAAAGTGGCAACCTCAACCGTCTCGGCAACTATAGGGACACGCGGTATCGCAACCGTATTATATGGGTATTCATACAGCTTGACTACCCTCGCGCCGACGGGGATATTATATTCATTGGCTTCAAAATCCTCTTCGGTTTCATAAGTATATGTTAACTGAACATTCCTGTTATGGCCGCCAACGCCGTCTACACTTTCGATAAACCGCCTGAACCTGTCATCGTATAAATAATCCACCGCGACCGCGTAGCCGCTTATAACCTTAAACATCGCCGGATTGACAATATCAAAACTGTCCGGGTACAAATCGCCCACACCGCCATCATTGCCTTGTATGCCAACTGTTAAAGCGATAGAATTTTCACCGTCATAAACACGTATTTCCTTATTATCCAAACTATTAAATGGTTTTGCCGGTTTAAAAATAAAAACTGTCCCGGCGTTTGTATCGCCATCAAGTAAACCGTATAACTCCTTATCGTAAATTGTCCACGTATCGTCCCCTGTATCGCCGTCCGCGTAGACTTTGACGCCCGCAAGGTCTGTACGGTTATAAGCCACTTGCTCGCCGTCAGCGTCCGTCCCATAGACCTTATTCGCGTCCGTCGTTTTATTGACTTTACTTGCATCTAAATCCGCTACTAAATCTGACGCGAATTCCATGGCTACACCCGCCTGGTCATCGGCGTGTGCCTTCGCTCCGCCGATAAAACTGTCTACATCGGTTTTATTGTACGTGTCCGACGTTAAAGCGAATGTGGAATTAGGTATACTTGTAACCTTGCCGTCATACGCCCCTAATAGCGTGTTGTCGCTGAAGTCGGTATCAGTAGTGCTTGTTACCTCATTCGGCCCCGGAGCGCCCGGCGGCCCTTCTGACCCTGGAGCCCCATCCTGACCCGCGTCACCCTTTGCACCCTTTTCGCCCTTTTCGCCCTT
>JAISYE010000288.1 GCA_031297485.1 Clostridiales bacterium | reverse complement strand
TCTGTAGGCCTGCACGCGCCGTATCCTGCATAAAAACGTTGCGCTTGCCGCACTTAAGATGGGTCAAGGGGCGAAGTCCCTTGCGGGGGTTTGGGGGCAGAGCCCACAAGGTCTTAAGGTCTTAATCTTTAGACCTTCCCCTTTGCCTTAAATTTCCGGAATAATAATTTCCACTTCGCGCTCCAGCTCGGCGGAACGGTAGATGCCGTCCAGAATGGCCTGGTTGTACAGGATTTGGCTGGAGGGCACAGGAGGCGCGCCGCCGGTTCTTATGGCGTCTGCAAAGGAGCGTATCTTTTTAAAGAATAACTCGCCGTCGTCGTACAGCGGTATTTCCATTTCCACATTGCTTCCGGCTACATCGCGGTATAACTTCATAGGCCCGCCCACACTGCCGTTCCAGCATTCTGTGGAAGGTATGCGCAGCGCGCCCTCGGTGCCTAAGATTATAGTGTCGCCCGGCGTGTCAATGTGCATTGCCCAGGCGATTCTAAAGTCCAGTATAATTCCGCCATCCAAACGGATAAAGGCGGCGGCGAAGTCGTCCACATTAAAGCGCGCGGCGTCCTCCGGATTGTTGTACTTTGGATTGGGACCAAAGAACGCGGACTTGTAGCCAGACACCGTAAGGGGCTTTGGATACCCTACCGCGTTAAGCACCATGTCCAGGGCATAGCAGCCGATGTCGCCCAGAGCGCCGATCCCCGCGGTCTTCTTTTCAATAAACGTACTGTTGGGTATGCCGCGCCTGCGGCCTCCGCCCGTTTGAATGTAGTACACCTGGCCAAGTTCTCCGGACTCCACGATTTTTTTAATCATGCGCATATTCTCGTCCATACGCGGCTGGAAACCCAGGGACAGGATTTTGCCGGACGCCTTTTCCGCGCGGACTATTTCCACAGCCTCGTCCAGCGTAACGCACATGGGCTTTTCCAATAAGACGTTAAGCCCTTTTTTTAGGGAATCTATTGTGCAAACCGCGTGGGTCATGTTGTAGGTGCACACGCAAACCGCGTCCAGGTCTGTCTCCGACTCAAGCAGCGCACTGTGGTCAGGGTACAGCCTTACGCCTTCTATGCCGTAGTTCTTGAAAAAACGCTCCGCCTTGCCCGGAATTAAGTCGGCCGCGGCAGTGATTTTAATGTCCGGCATGTTAATTATGTTTTCCGCATAAGATTCCGCAATCCAGCCAGTGCCGATAATCCCAAAATTAAGGGTGCGGCCGGCCTCCGCTTCCTTACGGCGCGTCGGTGTAAATTGCTTTAATACTGTGTCTGACATATTATTTCAATCCTTTCAAGTAGTTTATGCTCATTTCAGCGCACTCTAACGCCGTCTTGCCCATAGACGGCAGGTCCTGCTCCACCACTACCCAGGAAGCGCCCGCGTATCTTGCGGCTTCCATTATAGCGGGAAAATCCTGCATACCGCTGCCTACCGGGCGGAACTCGAAGGTGCCGGTGGGCTTGTCCTCGCCGCTTGCAATTCCAATCAGCTGGTACATATTGGTCACTTCGCCGGATTTATAGAAATCTTTTAAATGAACCACCGGCGCGCGGCCCGCGTATTTTTTTACATATTCCGCAGGGTCCACCCCAACCACCTTTACCCAGCAGGTATCAATCTCCGTTTGAAGCAGGTCGGCTGGCACGGTTTCGTAAAGCAAATCCAGCGCGTACTTGCCGTCCAGTTTTACAAATTCAAAATCGTGGTTGTGGTACAGCAGGGTCATGCCCAGGTCCTTGGCAATCTTCCCCAGAGTCGCGGCGCCCTGTATTACCTCGTTAAATTTTTCGCCGCCAGGACGGTATTCCTCCATTAAGTAGGGTATAGCCACATATTTACAGCCGATTTCAGCGTAACCGGCCAGGACACTTTCCGGCGCGGCCATCATTTCCGCGAAGGGCACGTGGGCGCCCATAGCGATAAGCCCGGCCCGCGTAAGCATTTCCTTGACCGCCTTGGGGCTTTTGTCAAACAGCCCCGCGAATTCCACACCGTCATAGCCAAGCGCCGCCACTTTTTTTAGGGAACCCTCAAAATCCTGCTCCATATCCGTTCTGATTGAATAGAGCTGCAGAGCTATAGATACCATATTACCGCCTCCCAAATAATAAATAAAAAAAACTTTCTCTTGAATTTTAAGGCAAAAAACGTTATTATTCCAGTCATAACAGCATAAAAACAGGACAAAAATTGCTATGTTTATCAAGGAAGGTATTCAAATGCGCTATTATTACGAAAACAAGGGCATGGGCATTGAGGCCCGCTATGCCCGCAGGCTGGAAGTGGGCGCGCACATGCACGGTCACATAGAGCTGATTTTAATGCTGCGGGGTTATGTTAAGGCGCTGGTTGACACGCAGGAATGCGAATTCGCCAATGGCGACGCGTTTATTGTGTTCCCCAACCAAGTTCACCAATTTTACAAAGATTTTACAAGCGAATGCATTATTTGCATTTTCCCGCCGCAAATATGTCCCGACATCCGCGCGGTTTTTGAAAGCCGCATCCCTGTAAATCCGGTTGTGGAAAAAGCCATCGGCCGTTTTGGAATTTATCCCATGCTGTGCCGCATTGTGGAAGTAAGCAACAGCGCGTACGCCAACGCCGACGCGCTGCTTAAGGGATACTTTACCGCCGTGCTGGCCGAGTTATTCGAGGTGATGGAGTTTACAAGCGCGAAGGGGTCCTCCAGCACTGTGCGGGATATTCTTAATTACTGCTCGCGCAACTACATGGCAGATATAAACCTGCAAACCCTTTCACGGGAACTGCACGTAAGCCGGCATTACATTTCTCATCTGTTTTCGGAAAAACTGCATATGAGTTTCCCGGACTATATAGGAATGCTGCGCGTCTCGGAGGCCCAGAAACTCCTCGGCGGCGAGCAGAGCGTTACGGAAATAGGCTATCAGGTGGGCTTTAATTCCACGCGCTCGTTCAACAGGACTTTTTCAAAGCATATGGGAATAACCCCTAGCAGGTACAGGCGCGGGCAAAGTGGCGGGTGATTGCGCCCGCCCTGTGTTTTAGCGTGTTCCGGTTCGCCGGCCTTGGCGAAAACACCGTCCAAGATGCGGCCACAATATATTGCGCTGAAAAATTTCGTGTGTTATAATTTTGTAACTTTTTAAATATTATTAAAGTAGATATTCATTCATTGCAAACATCAAAGAACCCGACGAACAAGCTAACGGTGGTTTGTCCGTTGGGCGCTAAGCGCCGTTTTCGCCGCACTTGATAGTCGAGCTTGCCCGACGTTTGCGGCGAAAATTCCGAAGAGAAGAAAGGGAGAGTACCGCATGGACATTTTAAACCACATAAAGGATTCCTTCCTGCTGTTTGACGGCGCGATGGGGACAATGCTCGCATCTGGCCGGGCGCCGGCAGGTCTGCCGGAAGTGTTCAATATAGAGCGCCCGGAGATAGTGACGCGGATACACAAACAGTACCTGGAAGCAGGGGCGGATATAATAACGGCCAATACCTTTGGCGCTAGGGCGAATAAATTAAAGAAAAGCGGCATATCCGTACAGGAAGCGGTCAAGGCCGGCATAGCCTGCGCCCGGGCCGCCGGGGCCGAGACTGTGGCCCTGGACGTAGGCCCGCTGGGCGAGCTTATGGAGCCTATGGGCGCCATAACCTTTGAGGAAGCCTACGGCCTTTTTAAGGAGGAAATAATCGCCGGGCGCGATTATGGAGCGGACCTTATATTACTCGAAACGTTTTTCGACCCGCTGGAAGCCAAGACAGCTATCTTGGCCGCAAAGGAGAACAGCAGCCTGCCGGTTTTCTGCACAATGACCTTCCAGCAAGGGGGCAGGACCTTTATAGGAACCGACCCGAAAACAGCGGTAATAACCCTCCAGGCACTTGGGGCTGACGCCTTTGGCGTAAATTGTTCCCAAGGCCCGGAAACGCTGCTGGATGTTGTGCAGGAAATTTTAAAGTACGCCAAGCGCCCTGTAATTGTACAGCCTAACGCCGGTGCTCCGCGTATAATGGACGGGCAGACTGTGTACGATATAGATATAAACGAATTCGTGAGCGCCATGGAAAAGATGGTATCCCAGGGCGTAAGGATAATAGGCGGCTGCTGCGGCACAACGCCGGACTATATTGCCGCGTTGCGCGGGATGCTGCGCGGCAGAACCGTAAAGCCTATACAACCCTTGATAATTTCCGCCGCAACCTCGGCGGTTAAAACAGTAGAATTGGACGGTCACATAACAGTGATAGGCGAACGCCTTAACCCCACGTGCAATAAGGCCGTAGAGGAGACGCTGCGCGAAAACCAGACGGACGGCCTGGCGGACGAGGCTATCGACCAGGCCCAGGCCGGCGCGGACCTGCTGGACATAAACGTGGGCCTGCCGGACATAGACCAGGCCGATATGATGAGGCGCGCCGTAAAGGCGGTGGCCGGCGCCGTTAACCTTCCCCTGCTGATAGACAGCGCGGACCCTGCGGTACTGGAGGCGGGCGCGCGGGTGTACGGCGGCCGTCCGGTTATTAATTCTGTAAACGGAACAGAGGAAGCTATGAATAAAATCTTCCCTATAGTCAAAAAATATGGCGCGATGGTTGTCTGTTTGACTTTTGGGGACGGAACCGGCAGGGATAAGGAAGACATACCGGTTACCGCTCAAAGGAGGTTTGAAATAGCGCGGAAAATATTGGCGCGCGCTTTGGAATATGGCATTCCCAAGGAGGATATAATTATCGACTGCCTTGCGCTTCCGGCCGGGGCATATCCGGCGCAGGCTGCCGAAACCCTGGACGCGGTGCGCATGGTCAAAGCCCTTGGCCTTAAGACGGCCCTTGGCATAAGCAATGTATCCTTTGGGGCGGGCTTGGGCGGGCAGCCGGGCCTTCGCCGCGAAACGCTTAACGCCGCCTTTGTGTCAGCCGCCCTGGCAGCAGGGTTGGACGCGCCTATACTCAACCCCTTGTCCGGGCCTGTAATGGACGCTGTAAACGCGATGCGCGCTTTAAATAACGGATGCGCTTGGAGCGTATTAAGGCATGTTTGAAAATTCCTAAAAGCGCGAAATTTCGAATAAAACCGCGGCAATTTCGCGCTAGAATCCAGTTTTCAAACACGTCCCACGAAAGGAAGAATTTGCGAATGGAGAAGACATATCATGAAACATCGCGAATAAAATACATTTCCAGGCTTAGGGAGCAGCTTGACCAGCTTCCTTCTTTTTTGGGTGAATTTTTCAGGGGGATAGGCGATAGAAGCGAACCGCGCACACAAGTGGCATACTCCTACGACCTTGTGATTTTTTTTGAATTTCTAATAGAGTACAGGCCAAGTTTTAAGGATAAACAAATAAAGGAACTTACTGTTGGCGACCTAGAACTGGTACGGGCGGAGGACATAGAACTCTTTATGGAATACCTCTCCTATTACGAACGCCCGGAGGACGACCGGCCGGTGACATGGTCAAACCAGGAATACGGCAAATCCCGCAAGCTGGCGGCAGTGCGTACGCTGTTATCATATTTTTACAAGAAGCAGAAGATAAGCTCTAATCCGGCGGAGCTTGTAGATTTTCCTAAAATGCACGAAAAAGAGATAGTACGGTTGGAAGTTGACGAAGTAGCGCGGCTGCTGGACGAAGTGGAAAGCGGGGAGCTGCTGTCTATGCATCAGCAGAAATTTCACGCGCAGACCAGGCTGCGGGACGTGGCTATTGTTACCCTTATGCTTGGCACAGGTATGCGCGTATCGGAATGTGTAGGCATAGATATACAGCATATAGACTTGGAAGTAAACGGGGTTAAGGTTACGCGCAAAGGCGGGGACGAGGCCATAATTTACTTTGGGCGGGAAGTGCGCGCGGCGCTTGAGGAATATTTGGCGGAACGGGTTAGCGCCGAACCGCTGCCCGGCCATACCAACGCCTTATTCTTATCAATGCAGAATAAGCGCATAACCGACCGGGCGGTGCAAAACCTTGTTAAAAAGTATTCCAAGCTGGTGACCACCCTCAAGAATATTTCCCCACACAAACTGCGCAGCACTTACGGCACAAACCTGTACCGCGAAACAGGGGATATTTACCTTGTGGCGGACGTGCTGGGGCATTCGGACATAAACACGACACGCAAGCATTACGCACACATGGACGAGGACCGGCGCAGGCAGGCGGCGCGGGTTGTGAAGCTCAGGAGCGAGGATTAATGACGCTGTTTCAATCCACATTCGGGTGGGACCCGAATGACCGATAGTCGAGCTTGCTCTGCGAACCGCCTAGGACGTGTCTGAAAATTAGATTCCAGCGCGAAATTACAGCGGTTTTATTCGAAATTTCGCGCTTTAAGGAATTTTCAAACACGCCTTGGGACGTGTTTGAAAATTAGATTCCAGCGCGAAATTACAGCGGTTTTATTCGAAATTTCGCGCTTTAAGGAATTTTCAAACACGCCTTGGGACGTGTCTGAAAACTAGATTCCAGCGCGAAATTACAGCGGTTTTATTCGAAATTTCGCGCTCTAAGGAATTTTCAAACACGCCTTGGGACGTGTCTGAAAATTAGATTCCAGCGCGAAATTACAGCGGTTTTATTCGAAATTTCGCGTTTTGAGGAATTTTCAAACACGCCTTAATACGCAGTCTTCAGGATTGACGCAATTATAATAGCATTGTGGCGCTAAAATTACAAGAAATAATTTCTCTGGAACCCACCCAAATTTTGAAAGACCACTTAAAGATAAGGACAGTGAGGATTAATGGTGCTTAAAGAGAAGGACGGCGTGAAGTTTTTAACCTTTGAGAGTTTGGAAGGGGTAGGACATTGTTTTTCCACGCGTGTGGGCGGGGTTTCGGAGGGGTATTTTTCAGCCCTTAATCTGGGTTTTTCCCGTGGGGACCCGCCTGAGCGGGTTTTGGAGAACTACGTCAGGTTGGGCCGGGCCGCCGGGTTTAACCACGAGAATATGGTATGGGCGCGTCAGACCCATGGCGTAAACATATGCCGCGTCAGCGCGAAGGGTATGGACTATGGCCGGGCTGACGGGCTTTTGGCGGACACGGGCGGTGTTGTACTGGTCACGTTTCACGCGGACTGCGCGCCTATTTTCTTTTACGACCCTATTAACAATGCGGTGGGACTGGCTCACGCGGGCTGGCGCGGCACTCTGGGGGAAATTGGACGCAAGGTGGTGGAGGAAATGGCGCGGCACTTCGGTTCGCGGGCCGGCGATATTCTGGCCGGCATTGGGCCTGCTATCGGGCCTTGCTGTTTTGAGGTGGACGCGCCTGTGGCGGAGGCGTTTATGCGGCTTCCCTTTGCCGGCGGTCACATCAGGCAACGCGGTTTAAAGTTCAACATTGATTTATGGGCGCTAAACCGCGAGAGTTTACTACGCGCCGGGGTTGGCGGCGTAGAAGTCGCGGGGCTTTGCACCAAGTGCCAGGAGCGCCTTTTCTTCTCCCACAGGCGCTCCGGCTGCCGCCGCGGCAGCATGGCTGCCTTTATTTGGCTTTAGTGAAGGTTTAGTGTGTTTAGGAGGGTAAGGTTATGAAAGTTTTGGTAACAGGAGGAGCGGGGTATGTAGGCAGCGTAATCTGCTCGGCCCTGCTGGATAACGACGTGACGCCGGTGGTGCTGGATTCCCTGGTGACAGGCCGGAACGAGTTTGTGCACGGTAAACTGTTCTACGAGGGCGATATAGGGGACCGCGCGCTTGTGGGGAAAATCTTCAGCGAGCACCCTGAAATAGCCATAAGTATCCATTGCGCGGAGAAAGCCGCTGTGGACCAGTCCGTGGCAGCGCCTTACGATTATTATATTAATAACGTTGAGAAAAGTATCGAGCTGTTTAAATACCTGTGCGACTGCGGTTGTAAGAAGATAATCTTCAGCTCCAGCGGCGCTATTTACGACGATACGGTGGGTTACATGGTTACGGAAAATTCCCCCATAAAACCGCGAAGCCCCTTTGCCAAAACAAAGTATATCTCTGAAATGATCCTGCAGGATTTTGCCTGCGCCTATGGTATGCGTTGTATATCCCTGCGCCACTTTAACCCCGTGGGCGCTGACCCGAAACTGCGCAGCGGTATTCAGCCCCGCAACCCGTCGGGCATAATCGGCAAACTGCTGGACGTGGCCAACGGCAGGGAAAAGGCCTTTAAAATAGCCGGCAAGGACTGGGGTACCCGCGACGATACCTGCATAAGGGATTATGTCCACGTCTGGGATGTGGCTATGGCCTTTGTCCAGGCCGCCCGTAACTTCGACTCGGCCTTTGAAAAATACGAGGGCAGGGACGGCTTCCTGCCCATTAACATTGGCTCTGGCATCGGGGTTACGGTTAAGGAATTTATCTTCGCCTTTGAAAATATTTACGGGGAAAAGATAAACATCTCCTATACCGACCGTCGTCCTGGCGACGTGGCCGGCACATACGCCAACACTACCCGCGCGAAAAATTTAATCAATTGGAAATCTACCCTGACCATTGAGGAGGCTGTCCTAGACGCCATCCGCTGGGACGAGGGACGGCGCTGACGTCTTGTACGTACCCAAGACTTTATAAAAGTAGGTCTTCCTGCGTATCATTTTTAGCCCGTCCCGCAGATCCTCCACATTGCCCGGACATTCGGCGTCCACAACAAAGACATACTCGCCGGGTGTTCCGCGCATAGGCCGGCTGATTATTGACGTCAGGTTTATATCCCACAGGGAAAATATCTCCAGTACCTTGTACAGCGCACCGGGCCGGTTGGGCGTGCCGAAGGCCAGCGTGGTCTTGCAGCCCGGCGCGGGCGCGGAGGTATCGCCCTTTGAAATTAAGGCGAACCGCGTCTGGTTTTGCGCGCTGTCCTGGATATTCTCCATAAGAACGGCAAGCCCGTAAATTTCAGCCGCAAAGGCCGGCGCTATGGCCGCCGCCGGTTCCTGGGAGCCCGCCACGTGACGCGCCGCTTCCGCGTTGCTGGATACCGCCACCTGGGGTATACCGCGAAAGTTGTCGTTTAAAAATTTTCTGCATTGTGCCAGTGTCTGCGAATGTGAAAAAATCTTTTTTATGTCTTTTGCTGTGGATTTTGTTTTTGCCATTAATTGATGGTCAATTTTTATTGCAATTTGCTCCTGAATATAGACGTGGGCGTCAAATATAAGACAGTCCACTGTTGTATTTATTACGCCTTCCGTTGAGTTTTCTACAGGTACCACACCAGCGGCAACCAGACCGCATTCCACAGCCGCCACGCAGTCCCCTATAGTCTGGAAAGCGCGCAGCCGCCCTTTTTCACCCCCTAAACACATGGCAGCCATTTGAGAAAATGTGCCCTCAGGACCAAGATAACCTATTTGCATAATGTCCTCCGTTCATTTATAATAAGATAGTGGACCGGCAATTACATAGAGATAAAGTCCACGGCGCTTCCAATCCAAAATAAAGGTGGTTATAATCTTGGAAATGAAAGATGAAAACTTAGACCGCAACGCTTCCCGGGTAGAGGACAAGCTGTTGCTTCTGTTCCTGCTGGATAAAATGGAAATACCCATATCCGGCGCGCAATTGCAGCAATTTGCGCTGCAAGGGGAGTACATGAACTACGCTACCTTAATGCAGACCCTTCGCGAAATGGACGAATCGGGTTTTGTCGAGGTGACCCGAGACGACAACACAACACGCTACAGCGCCACAGACGAGGGGATTACCACGCTTGAATATTTTGAGAAAAAAATTCCGCTGCCCATACGGAATAAAATAGTCAAGTACGTGGCTGACAATAGAAAGGATATCAAAAAAGAGTACGAAATAACAGCTAATTATTTTTACGACCACCCGACTAACGAATTTATTGTAAAGTGCGGTATTTATGAGGACGAAATCATGCGCATGGAAATAAGTTTTCCCGTTGTAACACGCAACCAGGCGCGTCTGATTTGTAAAAATTGGAAGAACAACGTAAGCATGTATTATGGTGATATTATATCTGAACTGGTTTCGCCTGTTGTGCGAGACCCCAAGGGTTTTAAAAAAACCGCGGAAAAATAGGCCTGTCATATCCGCGTTTAACTTAGCATATAAATAAGGCGTACTCGGCAGTTCGAGTATGCCTTTTTATATTGGGCTTAATTGCAAACACCACGATTTGCACATTGAAATCAGCGCGCTTCCTGCTCTTAAGAAGGGGCCTGCGTCGAACAAGCTCGACTATCGCGCTCGCCTCCCTTAAGAAGGGGCCTGCGGCGAATAAGCTCGACTATCGCACTCGCCGCCTTTAAGAAGGGGTCTGGGGGCGAAGTCCCCAGCGGGGTTTGGGGCAGAGCCCCAAGGTCTTAGTTTTTGACCTTCCCCAAGGTTTTAAGTTTTTGACCTTCCCCAAGGTCTTAGGTCTTAGGTTTTTGACCTTCCCCAAGGTTTTAGGTTTTGACCTTCCCCAAGGTCTTAGTTTTTGACCTTCCCCAAGGTCTTAGGTTTTCATGTTTGGCAAATGTATTCGTTCGTGAGTATAAAATAAGAAAGCGGGCGTGGCATGGACACAAAAAGAACATACAGACGACCCCAACCCAGGCGTACCCCGCGGGCGGGTCCGGCTTCGGCGGCCATGTCCCGGCTGCCGCGCGGACGGCCCGCTCCGCGAGAAACCAGCTTGCGGGAAAGGATATTGGCGCAATGCGTGGCAAGCGCGTTTATATTAGCGGCCCTGCTGGCTTTGCGCCTTATTAAGATACCGATATTTCAGGACTGGCGCGCCGTTATAAAGAACGCGCTCGCAAGCGAGGGCGGACTTGAGGTTGTGACAGAGAGCCTAGGCGAACTGCAGAACGGCTTTGCCGCCTTTAAGCGGGACGCTGGAAGCGTATTTGGCCTTGAGTCCGAAGCGACGGAAGCTTACGCGCCGGATGCGACACCTGGAGCGGCTGCAGTTACTTCGGACGATTTTGGCGAGGTTTTAAGGATAGACGAGGATATTCTGAATGAAATGAATTCCAGGCGGAATACCTACGGCAAGACAGAAAAAGAGCCGCTCACGCCGTAGGAGTTCTGACTTAGGACGTGTTTGAAAACTTGATTCCGATAGTCGAGCTTGCTCGACGCAGCGCGAAGCGTCGAGCAAGCTCGACTATCATTGCAGCGGTTTCATTCGAAATTTCGCGCTTTAAAGAATTTTCAAATACGCCTTAAAATAACGAATCACCTTTAGGAAATGCAAACGCTTCCATAGTCGGGCACAGCCCGGCGAATAAGTTCGACAACTTTATCTTTTGTCATTCCTTAACAATAAAGGATGTGTCTGGCTATGAATTATTCCCAACCTAGGCGAGCGGCCGGATTCTCGCGGGGATTGGCCTGGACGGAGGGTATGCCCCGTCTGGAAACGCGCTTTATGGCAGCGGTATTCCCGCTGATACTGGCCGCGCTTGGGACAAGGGCGGGCAAGCGGTTTGCCGCCTCTATAGCGGCATCGGTCTTGCATGAGATGGCCCACGTGACTGTCGCGCTGTTGTTTGGGCTGCGCCCGGATAAGATAACCATAACGCCCCTTGGCTGCGTCGCTAGTATACCGGGCTTAGCCGGAACTGCGACCAGCAGGGGCGCCGCCATAATACTGGCGGGTCCGGCGTTTAACTTCTGTTTAGCCGGTTTGTGCGGCATAAGGCCGGGGCTTAAGGATTTCGCCCGCGCTAACCTGGCGGTTGGAGCTATAAACCTTCTGCCTGCCCTGCCATTGGACGGCGGACGGCTGGCGTGTCTGCTGCTTGGCGGCGCCACGGGCGGTCGGAGCCGGACCGGACCGGCGTGGGCTGAACCGGCCGCAGGACCGCGGGGCCTTCCGACGCTGGATATTTGCGCGAAAATAACCGGCGGTCTGCTGCTTGCCGCCGGCACTGCCCAGGTTTTACTGTTCCCGCCTAATGTCAGCCTTGCCGCCTTGGGCGTGTTTGTGATTTTTTATAACCGCTGCGCTTATGTGTTTCAATCCACATCCGGGTGGGTCCCGAATGACCGATAGTCGAGCTTGCCCGACGAACAAGTGACTGAAAAACAAAACCACGAATGAACACGAATAGACACGAATGAATACGAATGAACATGAATGAACACGAATGAACACGAATGAACACGAATAATTATGAAGGTTTATGCCATTTGCGGACAATTGCACAATGTCCGCATTTATTTATAAAATACATAATTATGCAAAAAAGGACTTTTGCGTAGAATCAAAATAATTTCGACCTGTGCAATAGGTTTTTACTGAAAATGGCCCAAATAGTGAATTCCATTTTAGGCAGGCAAAAATTCGGTACTCAGAAACCCGTCTGCATTGCAGGGTTCAAAGGCAATTGCACAGGTAGAATAATTTTTCGCAATCGCCTATCCGCCGAAACGCCAAACATACCGTGACCACACCAAAGGCAAGAGGGGACATATATCCCGTTTGTTATAGATATTCTTATTAAAAAAATAACCGCATACTTTTTTCGCGAAAAAATGTTTACAAATTTCCTTTTGTATGATAGCATATCTTATATCAAGGGATATATTTTTGGGCATGCCAAAAAGCAACCGCGAACTTGCCGTTGCTGGAAATTTTTTCTTTATTTTTGAGAAGCGGCGCTTAAGCGTTTAAAGCGTTTTGCCGTAAAAAAGTTTAATTGTTAAAATTTATATTAACGTAAACCGCATCCTTTTCGTCCTGCGTAATGCCTAGATACCTGCGGGTCACTTCATAGGAAGTGTGGTTGTAGATGTCCATTATAACCGGAAGCGGCGTGCCTTTCTTACAGGCATGGTAGCCAAAAGTCTTGCGAAGGGAATGACAGGAAATTGGATAGGGGATGCCCACCGCCTCGCCGGCCCCCTTGATAATGCGGTGCGCCTGGAAGCGGCTCAGCGCCTTGCCTGTGTTGGGGTTGACGATTACGGGGCTGTCTGGAGAAGGCTTGGCGTATTCCCAGTACATTTTAAGGGCAGCGGCCAGCTCGGCGTGCACGGCTATTACCTTGGGCTTGCCGGTTTTCTGCTCGGTAAGCGCTATGGATTCCCTTGGACGGCCGTTTTTAAAATCATACACGTCCTCCCAGCGCAAGCTTAATATATCGCCTATTCGCAGGGCGGTGTATACGCCAAGCGCCATAAGGGCGTTGTTCCGTAGGTTAAGGAGCGTTTCGCCCAGATTTTTGAAATAATTAAGCAGGCATTGCACGTGTTTTTTGTTGCGGATGGGTCTTGCTGCGGCCATAGTTAGGCCCTCCTTATTATATAATATTTTATGCAACATAGTTTTTATAAAGTTGAAAGAGCTTTGTTTCTCCTTGCAGCACCGGGGTTTCAAGGTTCTTGCCGGCAATGCATAACAGTTGAGACGCGGATTCCGCGTCTTTTTTTTTGCCTTAAAACGAACTTCACAGAGGTTTTCAACTTTATAAAAATTTTGTTGCAAGACGCCGCAACTATAATACGACAGAAAGAGGGGAATGGCAATGGATGGTTTAAAAATAAACGCGCACGCTCCGTAATAGACCCCATACGCGCGAACTTAAGAAAAAAACAATCCCTTTTCTTAAAAAGGCTCTACCCGCGTCAAAAAGCGCTGTACTCGCCGCTCTTAAGAAGGGGTCTGGGGATGAAATCCCCAGCGGGGTTTGGGGCCAACGAACAAACCATCGTTAGGCCCCTAACGGTGAACTGTCCGTTGGTCTTAAGGTCTTGACCTTCCCCATTCCTTAAGTTCGCGCCAATGAATAGTCACCCCGGGACGATTGCCATCGTCCACTAAGGCATGTTTGAAAATTCCTTAAAGCGCGAAATTTCGAATGAAACCGCTGCAATGACAGTCGAGCTTGCTCGACGTTTCGCGCTGCGTCGAGCAAGCTCGACTATCGGAATCAAGTTTTCAAACACGTCCTAAGATATTTGAAATGGATTTTCGTAGGGGCAGGTCAGCCCGCCCGATGGCAATCTCGAAATTGCTCGACGAATAAATAAATGGAGTGCCTGAGTATGAAAAATCGACATGGTAATAGAACCAAGACCCTTGGCCAGCGCATATGGGAGCATCGCATACTGTACGTTTTCTTGCTGCCCTGTGTCGTGTCCCTGCTTGTTTTTAGTTATTACCCTATGTATGGCGCCACACTGGCGTTTAAAAAGTATAATTACGCCTTGGGCATAATGGGCAGCCCTTGGGTTGGGCTTACGCATTTTATAACCTTTACCACCTCGCCGGAATTTTGGTCCGTAATACGCAACACCATAACCATAAGCGGCCTAAAAATTCTCATGTGCTTTCCGGCACCCATACTGCTGGCCCTGCTGCTTAACGAGGTTTGGAACTCGAAATTTAAGCGCGCTATTCAGACCATGAGCTACCTGCCTAACTTCGTGTCCTGGGTTGTGGTGGTCAGCCTGCTTACCGTCGTTTTCAGCCCGTACGGCGGTATTGTGAATAATATCCGCAAGGCCTTTGACTTGCCCAGTGTGTTTTATTTGGGGGAACGGGACTATTTCTATCCCTTGGTAGTGCTGTCAGATATTTGGAAAGGCGTGGGCTGGGGGTCTATTATATACCTTTCCGCGCTGTCCGGCATAAGCCCGGAGCTGTACGAGTCCGCCGTGCTGGACGGGGCCGGCCGCATTAAATGCATATGGTACATAACCCTTCCGGGTATAAAAATGACTATAGGCATTATGTTTATTTACGCTGTGGGCGGCCTTTTAAACGCCGGGTTCGACCAGATACTGCTGCTGCAGCAGCCTGCTAATATGTTAATTTCGGAGATTTTGGACACGTATACGCTTAAGACAGGGCTTAACTATGGCAAGTTTGAATACGCGACCGCTATCGGCCTGTTTAAGTCCGCGTTTTCGTTCCTGTTAATTGTGATTACAAATAATATGGCCAAACGATTCTTTGAAGTCGGAATATGGTAAGGGGGAGGGTTACAAATGAAATTTACTACACGGGCGCAAAAGATTTTCCAGGTTTTTAATACGGTTTTTCTGTCCTTATTTGGTTTTATTACGCTCTTTCCGTTTTGGTACGTGCTTGTGGCCTCCTTTAACGTAGGGAGCGACTTCACCAGGGGCGGCGTCTACTTTTGGCCGCGTATGTTCACGTTGGAGAATTATGAGCGCGCCTTTCGCGACCCGCGTATTTTCGCGTCCCTGGGCGTGTCAGTTTCCCGGACCCTGCTGGGCGTGCTGCTGGGCCTAGTGTTTACCGCCCTTATTGCCTACGCCGTGTCTGTGGAAACCCTGCCGGGCCGCATGGGATTTACCTTTTTCTTCTATTTTACCACCATTTTCGGCGGCGGCATGATCCCGTACTATATTCTGCTGCGGGACCTGGGCCTGACAAAGAGCTTTTGGCTGTATGTGATACCCAGTGTATACAGTTTTTTTAACTTCCTTTTAATGCGCACATACTTCCAAACAATACCCGCCGAACTGCGGGAATCCGCTGAAATAGACGGCGCGGGCCACGTCCGGGTATTGTTCCAAATATATGCCCCGCTGTCGGCGCCTATTATAGCGACGCTGGCCTTGTTTATAGGCGTGGGCCACTGGAACGACTGGTTTACGGGCGCCTACTACCAATCGCGCACGGCCTTGTTCCCTGCCGCCACGCTTCTCCAGAAACTCCTGCGGGAATCTTCCCCTTCCTCTATGAGGGAAGGGCAGGAGACTGTGCTGGAAACCATGCGCACCTTTACGCCTCAGTCGCTGCAAATGGCCTTTGTGATGATCCTTACCATGCCCATTGTCATAGTTTACCCGTTTTTGCAGAAATATTACGTTAAAGGCGTCATGATTGGCGCGGTAAAGGGCTGAGGCCCCTAAAATCGACCACCCACCGTTCCCCACACGGTTTGATGGTAATATAAATTTTTATTCATAAGGAGAGTGCATTTTAATGAAATTGAGAGTTATTTCCATCTTGGTCGCTTCCATTATGGCGCTTGGCGTAATGAGCTCCTGCGGCGCGGCGGTAGAAAACGCGCCGGCGACCTCCGGCGGCGCCGGAGCCACAACAACTACGAGCGATGGTTTCCAGAAATTTGACAATGTTCAACTGACCATGCTCCTTTGCTGGAACGGCGGATACAAAGTGCCCACCGACCAGTACAACAACCCCGTGGCCAAGGCCATCCGCGACAAGATAGGCGTTACCGTGGAGTTTGAGGGCATAATGATGAGCGAGACGGAAAAGCTCAACCTTATGTTCGCTTCCGGCGACATGCCGGACATTGTCAACGCTCCTTTCTGGGGCGGCAATGGCGGCGAAACCGGCGTTATTAAAAAAGGCGCGGCAGAAGGCCAGCTGCTTCCTATTGAGGACATTCTGCCAAAGTATCCCAATGTGGCCCGTTCTTATGATTTCGGCATCGGCAAGAAATTCCTTGAAAAAGACCTTCAGGACCCCATGTTTGACGGGCACCTGTATCTTATTCCACAGGAAACCGCAGGCAACGTGAACCACATAACAAACTGGGCCTACGGCGTGTTTGTGCGCGGGGATGTTCCCGAGGCGCTTGGCATTGACGAAACATCCATTAAGAATCAGGACCAGCTTTACGACTTCATGGTTAAGGCCAGGGACTACGGCTTTAAAGACGTAAACGGCAATGATATAATTGTGGCCACAACCTACCACAACGGCTGGGACTATGGCCGCTACGCGGAAAGTTACAACAGCCCGCAGCTTACGTCCTATATTGACAACGGCGACGGCACTATAACCTATTCGTTCCTGACTGAAAACTGGTTAAACCAGCACATGTTTATTTGGAAACTTGTTAATGAAGGCATCCTTGACAAGGAGTGCTTCAAGACCAACGACACGCTGGCTGACACCAAGGTGGGCAACGGCACCGCCCTGTTCTTCGCGGCGCAGTACAGCGTGGGCATTAATTCCACAAAGCTGACGGGCCTTTACACCAGCAACCCGGAAATGCGTTATACCCCTGTAGGCCCGATGAACGACAGAAACGGCGACACCCTTGTACAGGTGGAATCTGAAGGCCGCAACGGCGTGCCCTGCATTTTCTTCCCAAGGACTTGCAGCAATATTGACGCCGCTATGACCTATATCGACTATGTAAACACAAAGGAAGGCAAGGAGCTTGCCGAATACGGCATAGAGGGCCAGACCTTCGTGCGCAACGAAAAAGGCCAGCCGCGCCTTATTCCGGATTATCTGGAACGCAAGGCAGCGGGCGACTACAGCTGGGAAGACGAACTTCGTGAAATCGGCGGAAAAGGTTATATCTCCGGACGTCTCTGGTTTGCCAACCTTAGCAAGGATTGGTACGGCGAGAATGCTCCCGGCGACGCTGACGCCGCTGTAGAGGAATTAGAGGCTTACAAGCTGCAGCGTCCGGCAAAGATTTACCCGGGCTACGCACTTAGCGCCTTTGAGAACGAGTTCCCCAAATGGGCGGAGGTAAGCGCCGCTTTCTTTGAAGGCGACCAGGAAAAGGAATGGCGCGAACGCGCGTACTTTGCCGAGACCGAAGCCGAAGCCCGTCAGATTCTCATTGACTGGCAGGAACGCGCGCGCACTCTTGATAACGGCCTCTTCTTGGAATTCTTGGATTTTATGGCCGAAAAAACTACGAGCCGCGACGATATCGCGTTCTAAATATTTGTGTATAAAAAGGGATGCTGCCTGGGCGGCATCCTTTTTTTGGACATGGTTAAGGCGTGTATAAATTATGCCAACTCGATTTTAACCGCGTTGTAGGGCGTTCCCATAACAAGCTGGCAGGTCCTCTTAAACTTAGAGGTGTCGTCGCTGACATAAAAGGCGTATTGCGGCGCGCTGGCGCTGACGCGCCTCATGCCGGAGGCGTCTAAGAACTCGGCCGCGGTTTCGGCCGCGGTTTCGGCTGGGTTTACAATATTGACACCCGGGCCGGCGACCTTTTGTATGCAGCCGTACAGCAGCGGATAGTGGGTGCAGCCAAGGAGCAGGCTGTCGATACCCCGCTCCAGTATGTCCCCGAGATATTCCCTGGCGGTAAGCTCCGCCACCTGATTGGAGGTCCAGCCTTCCTCCACCAGCGGCACAAACAGCGGGCACGCCTTACTGTAGACTTCTATGCCAGGACGGGCGGCCCGCAGGCGACGCTCGTATTCGCCGCTGCGTATAGTGGCTTCCGTGGCGATAACCCCTACCTTGTTGCTGCGCGTGGCGGCAAGGCAGGCGCGCACGCCGGGCATAATCACTTCCTGTATGGGCAGACGGTACATGGCTGTCAGCAGATCGTAACTGTTAGAACTGCTGGTATTGCAAGCGATTATTACCATTTTGACATTACGGCGCAGCATGTAGTCCATTATTTGCCTGCTGAACTTTGTTATAGTCTCCTTGGATTTAGAGCCGTAAGGCACCCGGGCCGTGTCGCCAAAATAAATTATTTCCTCGTGAGGCAGTTTTTTCATTACTGCCGCGGCCACTGTCAGCCCGCCAACCCCTGAATCGAATATGCCAATGGGACGGTTATCCATTAAGAGTTTTCCGCCTTTCCGAATGTATGATACCTAATAAAATAAGCCGGTCAATGAGTTCCTGCAGCCTCACGCCGCGTTCGCGCCACAGTTTGGGATACAGGCTTATAGCCGTAAACCCCGGTATAGTATTTATTTCGTTAAAGATAACGCGGTTTGTTTCCTGTTCTAGGAAGAAATCGACCCTGGCAAGGCCGCGCCCGCCTATGGCGCGGAACATTTTTACGGCCTGGCCGCGCACCTCGTCGCCGTACTCCTTCGGAATATCCGCCGGGACAATTGTCTGGGAGTCCTCACTATTGTACTTGGCGTCGAAATCGTAAAAGTCCGCGTTGGCGATTATTTCACCCACTGCCGAAGCTTCCGCGCCGCCTTCGCTTAGTTCAAGCACCGCACATTCCAATTCCCTGCCCGCTACGGCTTTTTCCACAATCACTTTGTTGTCGTACCTAGCCGCCAGCTCGAAGGCCGCCACCAGCTCGCGCTTGTTGCAGGCTTTCGAAATCCCTACGGAAGACCCTGAATTGGCGGGTTTGACAAAACAGGGGTAACCTATTTTGTACCGCGACTTCTTGGCCGCCTCGTCCATGTCGGCCAGTTCGTATTCGGAAAAGACCAGATAGTCCGCCTGGCGCAGCCCAAGAGACGCCGCCACCAGCTTGCCGAAGGTTTTATCCATAGCCACGGCTGAGGCCAGTACGCCGCAGCCCACATAGGGCACGCCGGAAACCTCAAACAGGCCCTGCATTGTTCCGTCCTCGCCATTGCGCCCGTGAATCAAGGGGAAAATCACATCTACCGGCACAACCTTGACCTTGCCGCCTACTAGTCGCAGCAGCCCCCGGTGGCTCGCGTCAGGGCTGAGCACCGCCGGCGTGCCGAATTTGTCCCATTGGATATTACTGACATTGTCTATCTTCCCGTCGTACATCAGCCACTTGCCCTCGCGCGTTACATATACCGGCATGACGTTATATTTTTCCTCCCGCATATGAGCGACCACCGATGCCGCCGACGATTTCGAAACTTCATGTTCCGGCGAAACCCCGCCGTATACAACCGCCACGTTTAGCTTATTCATTTTCCAACCCCTTCTTTACCTATATTATGATATACTGCACAGAAGATATTACATTTATGATTTAATATGCAGATACTCCCCTTTACTAGGACGTGTTTGAAAACTAAATTCCGATAGTCGGGCTTGCTCGGCGCAGCGCAAAGCGTCTAGCAAGCCCGGCTATCATTGCAGCGGTTTCATTAGAAATTTCGCGCTTTTAGGAATTTCAAACACGCCTTAGTGGTGAATCCAGCAATATTTTAAAGGAGAAATAAATGTTTTTGGCCGATAGTTTTAACCGCAAATACCGCGGAGCCGCTGGCGAACACAGTCCATCCCTACTATGATTTATAAACGGATACACCACTAGGAATACGAAGTATATAGTGAATAGTACACCACAGGCACAATTATAGCGGGCAGCAGGTTGGCGGACTTTATTTTGACCACGCCCAGCATGTTAAGCCCCAAGGTGCTGATTAAAATACCGCCCACTATGGATATTTCCCGCAGCATGTCCGCGCTTAAATGGGGCGTTATAACCGACGCCAGCAATACCAGCAGCCCCTGGTAGGCCGCCACACTGACGGCGGACAGCAGCACGCCGGCGCCCAGCGTGGACGCGAATACCACGGCGGTTACCCCGTCCAGCACAGACTTTGCCAGCAGGGTCGCGTGAGAGCCTAAGGCGCTCTCTATGGACCCCAGTATCGCCATTGTCCCCACGCAATATATAAGGCTCGCGTAAACAAAACCTTGCGCCAGCCCGCCGCCGGGCAAGGCGCGTTCCGCGTTTACCCCGCCGAGCTTCCTCTGCAGAAATTCCCCCAAAGCGTTAAGCTTCGCGTCCAGGTCCGCCGCCTCGCCAACTACCCCGCCTATAACAAGGCTTATCACAAACAGCACCGGGTTCGCTTCCGGCAGGGTCAGCTTGCCTATGGCACCGGACGCGCCAATAAATAAAACCGCCATGCTTACAGCGTGCATGACGGTTTCCCTGTACTTCTCCTTTAACCCGCCCCGTATTATAAGACCGGCTGCCCCTCCAGCTAAAATCGCGAAGAAATTCACAATAACTCCAAGCATGTTCTGACTCCCTTCAAGTAACAACGTCATGCTGTATAATTTCCATCAAGCCCGCGCACGCTTATTTCCCCAGACAAAACCTCTCGGCGCGCACCGCTCCCGTTTACCACCACCAGCCCGCCGGAGGGGCTGATGTCCACCGCTCGCGCGGTTTCCGAAGAGCCTTCCCGCAAAGGGGTCCCCAGCCTAACCTCCGCGCCAACAGTTACGCAGTGCCTCAAGTATTCGTCCCTTAAAACCGCAAAACCGCCTTCCATAAAGGGTTTGTACACATAATTAAGCTGCCGCAGAATGTCCGCCAGCACGTCCTGCCGGGAAAACCGGCGGCCGGCCGCCAGCGCCAGCGACACCGCCTTTTCCGCTATATCTTCCGGAAACGCGCTGTTGTTTACGTTAACGCCTATTCCAACGGCTAAAAAATCGCCCATACCCTGGGTTTCGGTCAGGATACCGGCAAATTTTTTGCCGTCTATAACACAATCATTGGGCCATTTTATTCCAGCGGGCAGCCCCAGCAGCCTTACCGCCCGCGTCACCGCCAGGCCGGCCGCCAGCGTAAACGAAGGCTCGCGCCTGCCGGCCTTAAGCAGCACGCTTACAAAGATGCCGGCGCGGCTTTCAGAATACCAGACGCGCCCGTTGCGGCCCCGTCCCGCCAGCTGCCGGCCCGCCAGCACAACCGCTCCGTTTGACAGCGAGCCCCGCGCTTGCTTGATATAGTCGTTGGTAGAATTTAGTTCCTCCGCGTAAATAATTTCGCCGCCAATGGTCAGGCCCTTAAGCGACTGGCGCAGAGCAGGGATGTCGTAAGCCTGCCCGTCATCTATCCGATGGCAATCCGCCTGGCTCCGGTCCCAATGGTTTTCGGGACGGCTGCCATAGTCCCCTAGGATGTTGGGAATGGATTCTCGTAAGGGCGGATGGTAATCCGCCCTATGATAATCCGCCCGCTCAGCCATCTATTTTTATTTGGGTGGTAAGTTCCGCCAAAACCCTGTCAGTATCCTCATAAGGTATCTGGCATGTGCCCACTTGAGGATGCCCGCCTCCGCCGTACTTCAACAGCAGGCTCCCCACATTGGTCTTGGAGTCCCGCTTGAGAATGCTGTGCCCAACGGCTATTGGGCAATTTTGCTTGTTACGTCCGTCCACAACCCAGATGGAGATGTTCTGGTCAGGGAAAAGGCTGTATATAAGGAACCGGTTGCCTGTATAAATAGTCGCCACGTTTCGGAGGTCTGTTATTATTACATTGCCGTCCAACCGCGTGTGTTTTAAAATCATTTCCTTAAAGAGCATCGTTTGCTCGAAATACAGCTCCACACGTTCCTGCACGTCCGGCAAGACCATTATTTCGCCGATATTCTTGGTCCGGCAGGCATCCATCAGCATTTCCATAAGGTCATAGTTGCTTATGCGGAAATTGCGGAAACGCCCAAGACCTGTGCGCGGGTCCATTATAAAGCCCAGCAGAATCCACCCCGTGGGGTTGAGGATTTCCTCACGCGTAAGGTCCGCGAAGTCCACCTTATCCACGCTTCGCACCATCTCGTCAAAATGCCCCAGTTTCTCCTGCCCGCCGTAATATTCGTATATAATGCGGGCGGCGCTGGGCGCTATGCGGCTTTCCCCCTCCACCTCAATGTTCTGGCCCACGCGCTCCGTCTCGCTGGAGTGGTGGTCAAACCACATCTTGCAGCCCTTTACGTATGGAATATTCGCCAGTACGTCGTTGTCTGTAACTTCCACCAACCCGTCCTGTATGTCCTTGGGATGGACAAACTTCCAACTATCTACTATGCCGACCTCTTTTAACAGCGCGCCGCAGGCAAGCCCGTCAAAATCCGACCTGGTCAGTAATCTCATAGCAAGTCATTCCTTCCGTTTAAAATATAGTTTTGTGAGCAGGCACGGCTATGGTAGCCACCATAACCGCCTTTATAGTATGCATCCTGTTTTCCGCCTCGTCGAAAACAAGGGACGCGCTGCTTTCAAAAACTTCCTCCATTACCTCCATATCATGCACGGCAGGCAGGCAGTGCATAAATACTGTCTCCGGCTTTCCCGTGGCGCTCATAAGCTCCGAGGTCACGCGGTAGGGTTCCAGCAGCGCCACGCGCTCCGACGTTACGCCCGTCTCTTCCCCCATGGAAACCCATACGTCCGTATAAATTACATCCGCGCCGCGCACGGCCTCCTTGGGGTCCGAAAGAATGGTAACGGTCCCGCCGGAGTCACCGGCAAAGGCGCAGCACTCCTTTACAAGCGTCTGCTTGGGAAACAGACTGGGCGGCGCGCATATGGTAAAGTCCATGCCCGTCTTTGAGGCGGCTATTAGCAGCGCGTTAGCCACGTTGTTGCGCCCGTCGCCTATGTAGGCCACGCGTATGCCGTTAAGCTGTCCGAACCGTTCGTCTATAGTCATGAGATCGCCAAGAGCCTGGGTGGGGTGGTCGTCGTCCGTAAGCCCGTTCCATACCGGCACGCCGCTGTATTTTGCCAGTACTTCCACCGTATGCTGCTTATAGCCTCTGAATTCTATGCCGTCGAACATTCTGCCGAGTACCCGCGCCGTGTCTTCCACCGATTCCTTATGGCCCAGCTGCAAGTCATTCTGCCCAAGATATTCCGGGTGTGCACCCTCGTCCACGCAGGCTACCGTAAAAGCGCAGCGCGTACGCGTGGAGGGTTTCTCGAAAATAAGGGCTATGTTGCGGCCAAGCAGGTTCTTTTCAAAAATACCCGCTTTTTTCTTTTGCTTTAAATCTTTTGCCAGGGTTAGCAAGTATAGAATTTCCTCCTGTGAAAAATCCCTGAGTGTCAGGAGAGACCTTCCCTTTAATACATTTTCCAAATCTTTTCCTCTTTTCGTTTTTTGGCTTTTTTCTTTTTTTCTTTTTTTCTTTTTTTCGTTTTTTCGTTTTTTCGTTTTTGATATACCGCGGCCAAGGGTCATTTCAACCCTCGGGTTCCCACCCATTGGGGCGGATGATGGGCGAATGGTAATCCGCCCCGATGGAAGCTTCGTTCCCAATGGTTTTCGGGGCGATTGCCATCACGAGCGATTACCATCACGGGGCGATTACCATCGTCCCCTACGACTTACCAATTTATAATAACAGGATGGTGGCAAAATTGCAAGAAGCCGAGTATCCTCTGCCACCCAAATTTTGAAAGACCCAGTAAATTTTAATAAGCCACAAATTCGACGAATGATTTATATTCGTGGGTTATTCATGTTCATTTGTGGGTTATTCGTGGTTATTCGTGTTTATTTGTAGTTTATTTGTGGTTTATTCGTGTTCATTCGTGTTCATTCGTGGTTTATTTTATCAGCCGCTTTTACGGCGTGTATTTTAATCCCCGCCGTCCCCGCCGTCTTCCGCAGGCAGTTCATAGGGCGTGACGGTGGTGGCGTACAGGGTGCCCTTCTTTTTCTCGGTTACCAGACCGCCGCTGGTTTCTACGATATCGCTAGTTATGAGGGCGTTCATGAAGTTCTTGACCTCGGTGTTCGCATGTATCGTTCGCAATCGCGTATTCATTCATCGTTCGCAATCGCGTATTCATGTATCGTTCGCAATTACGTATTCATTCATCATTCGCAATCGCGTATTCATATATCGTTCGCAACTGCGTATTCATGTATCGTTCGCAATTGCGTATTCATTCATCGTTCGCAATTGCGTATTCATTCATCGTTCGCAATTGCGTATTCATTCATCGTTCGCAATCGCGTATTCATATATCGTTCGCAATCGCGCATTCATTCACCGCGATGTGTTACACGCACACGCACACGCGCGCGTGTCTGTTCTTCCTGTGTTTGATCTTCCTGTGTTTGATCTTCCTGTTTTTCTTCCTGTGTTTGATCTTCCTGTGTTTGATCTTCCTGTGTTTGATCTTCCTGTGTTTGATCTTCCTGTGTTTGATCTTCCTGTGTTTAAAAACAAGAGGAAAGAGTAACACGCAAGTAACAAGAAAGGCCGGAGGG
>JAISYE010000287.1 GCA_031297485.1 Clostridiales bacterium | reverse complement strand
TGTGATCGGCGTGCTCTTTCCGATATACAGCCTTGCCGCGCCCCGTATGGTACGCCGTTTTTTGGAGAAGGTGAAGTTGGAAGCGGATTATACTTTTGCCGTCGGCACATACGGCAATGCGGCCGGCCCTTGTATGTATAATCTGCAAAAAAACGCGGAAAAGCGCGGCTATCGCTTCGATTACCTGAACGCGTTGCTGATGGTGGACAATTTTTTGCCCGTATTTGAAATTGATGCGCAAATCACCAAACTGCCGAAGAAAAAGACCGAGGAAATGACCGCGAAAATCGTCCGGGACATTCACGACCGCAAGCGCTTGCAACCAAAGGCGGGATTGGGCGAGCGCCTGCTTGCATCCCTATTGAGCGCAATGGGCTCAACTGACAGAAATGCGCAAAAGTACATCGTGAACCACCAATGTACCAGGTGTGGCGTTTGCGCTAAGGTTTGTCCGGCAAAAAATATCGCTGTCACTGATAAAGTGCATTTCAGCGATCACTGTGAAGCGTGTTTGGCCTGCGTTCACCTATGTCCGCAAAATGCAATCCATCTTAAAAATGAAAGAAGCGGCAAGCGTTGGCTTAATCCCGACGTATCTTTGGCAGAGATCATAAACGCCAACAATCATTTGAATGATTAGTTTTAAGGGCTGGATTTTTCACGGCCGCAGCCTGTAAATGGGCATAGCGGGGTGGGGGACAGCGGTCCATAAGCGCGGACTTAAGAAAAAAATAACCAGTCCCTTTTCTTAAAAAGACTATACCTGCATCAAAAAGCGCTGTACGCGCCGCCCTTAATAAGGGGTCTGCGTCGAGCAAGCTCGACTATTGGGGATGAAATCCCCAGCGGGGTTTGGGGCCAACGAACAAACCATCGTTAGGCCCCTAACGGTGAACTGTCCGTTGGTCTTAATCTTTTGATCCTTCCCAAGCCTTAAGTTCGCGCCTATGGGACATCGGTCCGCCGGTTCCCGGGCCTCGCTGTAATTGTTTTCGCGCATTAATGCGGGCGTGCATATAACGATGCCTTCCAGCGTGTAAATATCATTTTGACAAAATTTTAATGTAGTAAATTTTGGCGTTACTGTTAAGAATACCAAAAAGCCGGATAGATAATAGGCCTATCCGGCTTTTTTATTTAAAGGCTAACAATGAAATCAATAACAAAAAACCTCATATTGACTTCTTTAAATAGTTGGATATATTTTTTATAACATGCAACGTATTTGTAATAAACTGCATAATTACCTCCACCATCAATAATTTGATTTTTGGTTGAAGTGAAAGTTATGAATGACTGAACAATAAAGTCCCAAATTAAATTTACAATTGTAGCGCTCTTCTCTATAAAGCAATTTATGAGTTTGGGAGTTTATCCTTTATTCGTTCCTTAGCACGTCTCGGATTCGGATTTCTAGGGTTGGAACGGCCGGGTCTTATTGGTGTAGTATGCTTGGAGAATAGTTTCAATATTCTTTTCAAGGTTCGGTTTTGCCTAGGACGTGTTTGAAAACTAGATTCCAGCGCGAAATTGCAGCGGTTTCATTAGAAATTTCGCACTTTAAGGAATTTTCAAACACGCCTTAGGATGTGTTTGAAAACTGGATTCCGGCGCGAAATTGCAGAGGTTTTATTCGAAATTTCGCGCTTTAAGGAATTTTCAAACACGCCTTAACTGGATTCGGATTTAACAGAGCCATTATGAATCGGCCCTTTAAACACACCCGCAGCGTGATTTCTGTTTACCTGATAGTTGTATTTGTTGTCTTTCCCTTCAGCGGCGGTGTCTATGATAGGCTGTGCTTCATTGGCGGCAGCAGATATCATGTTTGTCAGAAAGGCAGTGATGTAATAATCCTGACGGATAGCGTCAGATGTGCGCCCGGAAAAGTTCTCAATCTCAAGCTTGTGTTTTAGTTCTCCATACTTGGTCTCTATGGGCCATCTCAAAAAAAGTTTTTGAAAAGCTTTTATGTCTATACCTTTGTCAGTCAGGTCGGTAATAAGCGTTTCTATCTCTCTGCCGGGTAATATAAATTTTATAACGCGGAGTTTCAAACTTTCATCGCCCCTGCGTCAATAAAATTCATGGTCGCCAAGAGGCAAATCGTCTATATCAAGGTTGAACTTGTGATGTACGCGCATTAGAAACGAGATTCCAACTGTCATAAAGGTCTTTACTAAATCGAAAGACGCATATCCTCTGTCAAGAATGACAAAGCCTTTGACTGATGGCGTCATAAGACCAAGACGCGCAATATGGAGTTTGTTAAGTTTTGTCATTCCCTCTTTTAGCCCTACTTCCAGTGTATCACAAGCCTGGATTCATAATACACGTCCAAGGCGGCGTTTCCATGCGCCGCCCTGGACGTGCTGCTTTTTTCACCTCTGAATAGCCGCCCATCGGCGGTTTCTGCCGGCCACAAAAGACGAATCCTGATGCGCGCGTCCTCCGAACCCCATACAGAAGATTAATAATAAACATTCCGAAACTGAACCTCTGACCTGTAACACCCTGTTTACAGTTCTCGCGTATTCCATTATCTCGCGTATTCTATCGCCCTAGTCTCCCGAATCAAATTCACTTTAATCTGCCCTGGATATTCCAGTTCGGACTCGATCTTCCTCGCGATATCCCGGGCCAGCATAATGGTGCTGCTGTCGTCCACGTCGTCGGGCAGGACAATTATGCGCAGCTCGCGCCCCGCCTGTATGGCAAAGGCTTTATCCACGCCCTTGAAGGTTTCGGCGATACTTTCAAGTTTCTGAATCCGCTTGATATAGGACTCCAGGGTATCGCGCCTGGCGCCCGGCCGCGCGCCCGAAATGGCGTCGGCTAACTGGACGATTATTGATATAATGTTTGTGGGTTCGACATCACCGTGATGTGACTCCACAGCGTTTATTATAATATCGGACTCACGATATTTCTTACATAAAGACGCCCCTATGCTGACATGCGAACCTTCCATATCGTGGTCAACGGATTTCCCTATGTCATGCAGTAACCCTGCTCTCTTGGCAAGCGTAACGTCAACGCCAAGCTCGCCGGCAATAAGACCGCTTAAATGCGCCACTTCCACAGAATGTTTCAGTACGTTCTGGCCATAGCTCGTTCGGAATTTCATCTTACCCAGCAGGCGGATCAACTCGGTATGCATACCGTGCACGCCTGTCTCGAACGTCGCGGCTTCCCCCTCCTCGCGAATCATAACCTCGACTTCTTTTCTCGCTTTTTCCACCATTTCCTCAATACGCGCGGGATGTACGCGTCCATCAATGATCAGCTTTTCAAGTGCGATTTTAGCAATTTCCCTCCGCATTGGATCAAACCCTGAAAGAATAACCGCTTCCGGGGTGTCGTCAATAATAAGGTCTATGCCTGTCAGCGACTCCAGCGTGCGGATATTCCGGCCCTCGCGGCCGATTATGCGGCCCTTCATCTCGTCGTTCGGCAGCTGCACAACCGATACAGTGGTTTCCGCCACATGGTCCACCGCGCAGCGCTGCAGGGCGAAGGATAAAATCTCCTGCGCCTTCTTGTCAGCCTCGACTTTTGCCTTGGCCTCCAAGTCCTTTACCATTACCGCCAGTTCCACCTTTATCTCGTCCTCTATTGAGGCCAGCAGGTACTGCTTCGCCTGCTCAGAAGTATAACCGGATATGCGCTCCAGTTCCTCGTGCTGCATGGCCGCCAGCCTATCTGCTTCCGCCCGCTGGTGTTCAAGCCCTTCCAGCTTCTTTTGTATTTGTTCCTCTTTCTTCTCAATCGCCTCGCTTTTCCGATCCATCGCCTCTTCTTTTTGAAGCAGCCGGCGCTCCAGCCGCGTAATCTCGTTTCGGCGCTCTTTCGCTTCCTTTTCCGCGTCGTTCTTGGTCTTGATGCTCTCCTCCTTGGCTTCCAGTAAAATCTCTTTCTTCCTGGCCTCAGCCGCCCTCTTTGATTCTTCTATTATACTTTCCGCCTCAGCCTCCGCCGAGCCTATCTTTGACTCTGCTACTCGTTTCCTATAAAAAACGCCTATGAAAAAACCCAGCAGCGCTGAAAAAAAAGCAATAAAAATACCAAGCCCAATGGCCAACGCAGTGTTCATTTCCAACAATAAAAAACACCTCCTCTGTTTTTTGATTCTCAATGTCCGCTGCGAAAATCACGCTTTATATTAACACCTCGCGGCGTTAAGTGTGCTTTGCAAACATTCGGTTAATTGTATTACTCTTTCTAAAATGTGTCAAGAACGCCGGACCATTTGTTTCTTTATCTTGCAACCTTGGCGCCAGCATGCTATACTGCGTAAAACCCCGGAATTAATGCACCGCGCCTCGGGCGCGGAAATTTAACCGCTCACGGTATGCATACAAAGAAGGTAAATCATATGTTTAGAAGTGTTTTAACAAAAATTAGAGCTGTTTTCGGCATTCTGATTTGTGTTATTGTACTGCTGATTATTGGCGTGAATGTCTATACATATATCGGCATCCGCCAAAACGAGGCGGATACCAGGCGCAGCTTGCTGCAGATAATCGCGGGACGCATAGACAAGGACTTGACGGCTGAAACCGCCGCGCTTAACGAACTGACGGCAGCGTATTTGGCGGACGGGATAGACATATTTTCACAAGACGAGTTAAAAAGTTACTTGTCGTCCATCCGTTTTCTGTCGCTTATACAGCAAAAAATCATGAACGCCGCGGCTGCGGATTGTTATTTTGTTTCCTCGCCCGATTTATCTTCCCGCCCGCCTGGAACAGGCATACATTTGGTAAGGTTCAGCCCGGGCGCGCGCGAAATATATGAACTGGAACAATTTATAAAATTCCCGCCGGACTACGCAAACGCCGCTCTTTCGGATGAATGGCAGGTGTTCGAGATTGGCGGCGTTTCCTATTTGTTTAAAGTGTATAAGCTGTCCCTTACCCGCCCACCCGCGCGGGATGTGCGAATCGGTGCCGTTGTCCGTTTGGGGCGGATTGCCGAAACGCCGGAAGGCGCGGAACTGTACTATGAATACCCCGGGAACGCGCTGCCGGGGTTTGAGCCGCAGAGCCGGCGCGTTTATGAGAGGGTGTCTCTGAGCCATACGCCTTTGACCCTTGTGGGAGCGTGGGAAACGCGCGCGTTTGTCCTGCCCGCTCCGCTCGCCGTTATCACCAGCCTTGGCTTGCTTGCCTTGATAACCATTGCCGCAAGCGTATTGTATATAAGCCGTTCGTTTAAACTCACCGAGTACAAAGAACAGATTGAAAAGCAGAAAGACGAGCTGCGCTATCTGGGAATGCAAATTCGCCCGCATTTCTATCTGAATGCCATTTCCACCATTTCCAGCATGCTGTACTTGGAACGGAGCGACGATATACAGGCTTACATAGCCGCCCTTTCGGAATATCTGCGGTATCTGCTCGCGGACTACCCGCGGGCGGGCGGGCGTGGGACTTTGTCCACAGTGGCGGAGGAAGTAAAACACGCCGCCGACTTTATCAAATTGCAGCAAATCCGTTATCCCGGCAATATTACGTGCATCGCCGAGGTTGCGCCTGAAGTCTCCGATGTTCCTATGCCGCGCTTGGTTGTGCAGACCTTTTCCGAGAATGTGTTTAAACACGCCTTCAGGTATGGAAGGCCGCTGATTGTGCGGATCAGCGCGGAAGCAGCGGAGGGCTTCGTCCGTATCCGCGTGGACGATAACGGGGACGGTTTGCCCGAAGATATTATCAGCGGCGGAAAGCACAGCGGGACAGGCATCGCCAATGTACGGCGCATGTTGGAACTGCAGTACGGGCAAAAGGATTTGCTTAAACTTTCCGGAAGTTCCGGCCCCGGCAATCTCCCTCAAGGGGGCACGAGGGCTGAAATTTTGATACCACGCGAGGTGCGCGATGATTAAAGCGTTAGTTGTTGACGACGACATTCCCACAGCGGAGGTTATCCGCGTAAAAATAAATTGGGCGGCGTTCAGCGTTTCTGAGGTAAAATGCGCCTACAATATTCACGACGCCTGGAATATTATACTGGCGGACGGGCCGCGCCTTATTCTGTGCGACATTGAAATGCCAAAAGGGAGCGGTTTGGAACTCATACGCCGCGCGCGTGAAAACGATATTGGCGCGAAATTTATCTTTATCACTTGCCACGCGGATTTCACTTACGCCACTCAGGCGTTGGACTTTGAAGCGTCCGCCTATATAACGAAGCCTCTGAATCTGCCAAAGATCGAGGAAGCCATAGCCCGCGCCGTCAAAGCGATAAAGCGCGGCAATCCTTCCGTCTTTGCCTATGACGACCCTGTCGCCCAGAAAATAGCGGCTTATATTGACGAACACTGCGCGGAGAACATTACACGCGATGAGTTGGCGGCCCATGTGTTCCTTTCGCCCAATCATTTATCTAAAGTGTTTAAGGAAAAAATGGGCTGCGCTATGGCGGACTACATAAACGGCGCGCGAGTCGCCAAGGCGAAAGAACTGTTGGCCTTGCCTTTATACAGTGTCGCGGAGGTAGCGGCCAGGGTAGGTTTTGACAACACGGCATATTTTTCCACGGTGTTCCGCAAGGCGACAGGGCAATCCCCGAGAAAATATAGGCAAAACGCTTGATGCAGCGTACTTTTTTGAAACTTTTAGATACATTATTTATAGAAAACCGCCTTGACATCAGTATAATAGTGCTAAAATGAATTGAGGAGGTTTTCAAATGAAGCGGACATCAACAGCAATATTAGCCCTGACGCTTGCCGCAACCCTTTTTGCGGGATGCTCGTCCACCGGAGGTTTCGGCCCCGAAGGAACGCAAGAGGTTGGGGCCGGCGCGGCGCCGGCGGCAGATACTCCCGAGGCGGGGCCGGAAGTTCCGGCCCAGGCGGACGAAGTAGTTTTCTACTGCCTTTCGTTCACAAATATCCCCGACAGCTACGACCAAGTCAACACAGCCATCAACGAGCACATCGCCGGGACATACCCAGAGGCAAACGTAAAACTGAAACTCCAGTTGTTCGGTCCTGTGGAATATGAAGAAAAAATCCGACTTGCCATGCAAAGCGGCACGCCCGTTGACTTGTTCACTCCCTTGGGTCTGGCGAACTATGTCGCGCAGAATCAAGTGCTGCCGCTTGAGGATTTGCTGACGGAATACGGCAGGGACGTTACGGCGATTATCCACGAGGACATCGGCACGGACGCGTTCAAGACCTATGAAATAAACGGCCATACTTACGGCGTGCCGATTAACAAGGGCATGGTCGTCACCCCCACGCTCATTTATGACAAGGACATGCTGGCTGCTACGGGTTACAGCATTGACAGCATTAACAGTTTGCGCGATCTGCCGAAAGTTTTTGACAAAATTAAGGAACTGTACCCCGAAGTATTTCCATACGCCAACACCAATCAGGGAGACACCCATATTATCCCGATTTTGGCCGGTGAAAACGATATTGACGTAATGATGGACAGAGTTACCTATATGGGCGTGGTTTTCGGGGACAGCGGCCAGGTGGTGAACCTTTACGACACGCCGTGGTTCGCGGAGTATGTCGGCATAATGAGGGACTGGTATGAAAAAGGCTATGTTCCTAAGGACATGGCGACCTCGCCGTCCACCGCCACGGAATATTTCAACGCCGGACGCTTGTTCAGCACAATAGCGGGTTACGGCGGCAACGAGATAGGCGCGCTCATATCCGCGTCAACAGGGCGCAATATCGGAAACAAATGGATTGCGCCCTTTTACTTCGACAGTTCCGCCGCGAGTTTGGCTACGGCTGTTTCCAGCACAAGCAAATCTCCCGCCGCGGCAATGAAGATGATAAACATCCTTTACACGGACGAATTCGTGATCAACACAATCCTGTACGGCATAGAAGGGATGGACTACGTCAAAGTGGACGAACACCACTGGACGTACCCCGAGGGCAAGGACGTGAACACGGTTTCCTACACCGCCGCCTTCAGCACGGGTATTGTCGGTTCGGAGAAACTTCAGCTGCAGACAGCAGGAGTAAGCTATGAGGACGTGCTGCTGAAACTGCGGCAGAACGTAGAATGTAAGCGCTCCCCCTATTACGGCTTTACGTTCGACCCGTCGAAAGTTGTCAACGAGATAACGGCGCTGAACAACGTGTACAGCCAATATATCCCCGGATTGGTTTGCGGAAGCCTGGACCCCGCCGTGGCTTTGCCGGAGTTCAACAAGGCGCTGAAAGACGCGGGAATCGACGCGCTTATCGCTGAAAAGCAGACTCAGCTTAACGCGTGGATTGCGGCCAATAGGTAAACGGCGACTATGCCTGGCGTCCGCAAGACCGGTCTTAAATCCCATCCTAGGCGGGAACATTCGGGGCCGTTCCTGCTAATTGCCTTACCGGGACTGCTGTATCTGCTGGTCAACAATTATATACCAATGTTTGGCGCATTCATCGCGTTCAAGAAGCTGGACTACGTCCAAGGGCTTTTTAAAAGCCCTTGGACAGGGTTCGACAACTTTAAGTTTTTGTTTCAGACAAAGGACGCGTTTGTTATGGTGCGCAACACCCTGCTGTACAATTTGGCGTTTATCGCGCTCGGCACGGTTTGCGCGGTGCTGATTGCCGTATTAATGGCGGATGTGTCGCGAATGCCTGCGGCGAGGTTCTTTCAGGCAGGCCTGCTTTTGCCGAATTTGGTGTCGATGGTTATTGTGTCGTACTTGGTGTACGCCTTCCTCGCGCCCGAAACAGGGCTAGTGAATACTGAAATACTGCCCGCCTTTAGCATGGAGCCGATAAATTGGTATTCCCAGGCTAAATATTGGCCGTTTATACTCATTTTAACCCAGATGTGGAAAACAGCGGGGTACACGTCCATTGTGTATATCGCCAGTATCGCGGGAATGGACGCGGGCATGTACGAGTCCGCCCGAATCGACGGCGCCGGCAAACTGCGGCAGATATTCGCCATCACGCTGCCGCTCTTAAAGCCCACCATAATAGTTATGGTGCTGATGTCCGTCGGGCGGATTTTCGCTTCGGACTTCGGGCTGTTTTATCAAGTGCCTATGGATTCCGGCGCGCTGTATGACGTGACCCAGACGATAGACACATATGTTTACCGCGGTCTAATGCGCTTCGGCAACGTCGGCATGTCCTCGGCCGCGGGCTTGTTTCAATCTGTGGTTGGATTTATACTGGTGCTGGGGGCTAATTCCCTTGTGAAAAGATTCAGCGCCGGCGATTCTTTGTTTTGAGGGAGGCGGACTGTAACAATGGCAAACAAAATCATCAAGACCGGAAGTTCCGGACCGAAACCGGAAGTTCTGACCCCGGGCGAGCGCGGGTTTCGCGTTTTCGCCATTTTCGCCTTAACTGCCGTAGCCTTGGCCGCCTTCCTGCCGTTTATTCTTATTGCCGTATCCTCGCTTACAAGCGAGCAGGCGCTGATAAAAAACGGCTACAGTTTCTTTCCGAAGGAATGGAGCGTATATGCCTATACCTATATGGCGCGGCAATGGGAGATTATCGCGCGCGCGTATGCGGTGTCACTGGGCGTCACCGCGTCCGGAACAGCGGTGAGCCTCCTGATAACAAGTATGTTGGCGTACCCAATGGCAAATGAGAAATTCCGCTGGCGCAATCAGCTGGCGTTTTTTGTATTTTTCACAATGCTGTTTTCGGGCGGCGTGGTGCCCCAATATATGCTGTACGCCCGCGTTCTCCACATCAACAACACTTATCTTGCGCTGGCAATACCCAATTACCTTATGAGCGCCTTTAACGTGTTGCTGGTCCGCAATTATTACAAGCACAACATACCGCCTGCGCTCATAGAAGCGGCGCGTATTGATGGCGCGGGAGAGACGGGGATTTACTTCCGCGTGGTGCTGCCGATGTCTGTTCCCGTTATGGTGACGATTGGGCTGTTTACCGGCCTGGCCTACTGGAATGACTGGGTAAACGCCTTCTATTATGTGGATGCGCCGCGGTTTTACGGTATACAAAACCTGCTTATCCGTATGATGAACAATATCCAGTTTCTAACCTCACCGTCCAATTCAGCGGTTACAAGCGGTTTGACCTTGCAGCTGCCCAGCAACGGTATCCGTATGGCAATGGCGGTTATCGGAATTATTCCGATTGTGCTGATTTACCCATTTTTGCAAAAACACCTTGTGCGCGGCGTTATCGTCGGCGCGGTGAAAGGATGATAGCATGACTGTGAAACAAGTGATTGAAAAAATAATCGGGCGCGCGGGCCTTCCGATGAGGCTGGAAAACACCTGCGACGTGCTGGTTTGCGGCAGTTCCGATATGGAAGTGCGCGGTATTGTCACCAGTTTTATGGCCACTGCGGAGGTTATCCGCAAGGCGGCTGAAATAGGGGCGAATATGATTATCACCCACGAACCAACATGGTTCTCCGCCGCGGACGATACGGGTTGGCTGGCGGCGGACCCTGTTTACCTGGCTAAGAAAGCGCTGCTGGAAAAAACGGGCATTGCCGTTTGGCGGTATCACGACCATATGCATATGCGCAAGCCGGACGAGATTTACGAAGGAATTACAGCGCAGTTGGGCTGGGAAAGATACGCTTGGCGCGCGGACGGGAGACGGTCTCCCGCTGAACCGCCGGAAGTTCAGGCCCCTGCTGACTTTGCGGAATCGTTCAGGGATTATTACGATTTACCGGAAACAACAGTACGCGAACTGGCGGAGGACATAAAGACAAAGCTGGAAATGAGCACGGTGCGTATCGTGGGAAACCCTGATATGCCTTGTTCCCGCGTCGGTATTTTGGTTGGCGGAGGTTCCTTGGGGCTTGGCGGTGAAAAGACGCCCGCCCGGACTATGGAGAAACATGGAATCCACGTGATGATATGCGGCGACGTAGTGGAGTGGACCCTTCCCGCCTATATCAACGACGCGGCACAGCTTGGGCTTCAGCGGGCGCTGATCATTGCCGGGCACGAACGGACCGAGGAATGGGGCATGAAACACATGACGGGCTGGCTGACCGAGCTGACATCGGAAGGTCCGGCCCCTGGCGTGCCCGTTGCCTTTATCAGCGCAAAAGAACCCTATTGTTATCCAATGTCAACAGGTTAAGGATTTTCGAGTTATACTCGCGAACATTGAGATTTGCCATATTAAAGTCACCGCACTTTATGCACTTAAGAAGGGGTCTGCGTCGAGCAAGCTCGACTATCGGGGACGAAGTCCCCAGTGGGGTTTGGGGCCTAACGATGGTTTGTTCGTTGGCCCCAAGGTTTTAGGTTTTCATGTTTGGCAAATGTATTCGTTCGTAAGTATAACACGGGCGAACTGTGTTCGCTCGCTTAACCTGTTGCAT
>JAISYE010000286.1 GCA_031297485.1 Clostridiales bacterium | reverse complement strand
TCTTTGCGTTCTTGTTCAAGCAGAGCTATATATGCGTTGCGTTTCGCCTCCGCAACGGTCTGCGGATTGTAGTTGTTCAGAGCGTTGTTGACGCACTGACTGATTGTGGATTGCTTCTTGGCTTCCGGCGTTTGGCGGTTGCCAATGATACTCACACACGAAAACATCTTCTAAAAATCTTTCAGTGTTTTCGTGTGTGAGCAACCAACAACCGGCGTGAAAAGCGCATTTCTTTTCGCGCCTTAGTATACTTTGGAACACGCTGAATTATGAAATTTACGTATACGCAACTAAGGGTTGACAAGATACCAAGTTCGTTTGGTAGCTTCGCAACCTTAATTCTGCTTATAATGACATTACTTTCAGAAAGGGGTGTCATTCAATGAACATCGCGGATAGGATTCAAAATTTACGCAAAACAAAAGGTATCTCCCAAGAGGAACTTGCGGACAAAATCGGGGTGTCTCGTCAAGCTGTTTCTATACTCACACACGAAAACATCTGCGTCGGGCTTCGCCCGACTATCTCTAAAAATCTTTCAGTGTTTTCGTGTGTGAGCAACCAACAACCGGCGTGAAAAGTGCATTTCTTTTCGCGCGCTTAGTATAACGGACTGAGAACTCAAGAAGCAAATAAAAAAGTAAAAGAGGTGCAGCCGTAATGGGAATTATAGAAAAGATATTCGGCAGCTACAGTGACAAGGAATTAAAGCGGATAGCGCCAATAGTGGATGAAATTGAAAGCTTGGAGCCTGATATGCAGCGTCTGAGCCACGAGGAGCTACGGGCAAAAACCGATGAGTTTAAGGCAAGGTTACACGACGGCGAAACCCTGGACGAGTTGCTGCCCGAAGCCTTTGCCGCAGTACGGGAGGCGGCGGTGCGCACACTGGGGCAGCGGCCCTTCCGAGTGCAGCTAATCGGCGGGATTATACTGCACCAGGGCCGTATATCGGAGCTGCGCACAGGCGAGGGTAAGACCCTCGCGTCCACGCTGCCCTCCTATCTTAACGCCCTTACTGGGCGCGGCGTCCATGTAGTTACGGTAAATGACTACCTGGCCAACAGGGACTCCGAATGGATGGGCGCCATCCATAAGTTTATGGGCCTTTCAGTAGGCGTAATATTGCACGATATGCCAAACACGGCGCGCAGGGAAGCCTACGCCTGCGACATAACCTACGGCACGAATAACGAACTGGGGTTTGATTACCTGCGTGACAACATGGTGGTGCATAAGGATCAGATGGTGCAGCAGAAGGGGCTGGTGTACGCCATAATCGACGAGGTGGACTCCATTCTTATAGACGAGGCGCGCACGCCCCTGATAATCTCGGGCAGCAGCGGCAAGTCCACAAAGCTGTACGAGGTGGCCAACACCTTTGTGCGCACTCTTAAGAAGGGCAGGGTTTTGAATGAGAACGAGGCCCTTAACCCCCTCATGCGCATGGAACTTCAAGAGGAAGGCGACTATGTGGTGGACGAAAAAGGCAAGAACGTTTCCCTGACCCAGGCCGGCGTAAAAAAAGCCGAGCAGTTCTTTGTCATAGAAAACCTGGCGGATCCGGAGCACTTGGAGATTCAGCACCATATAAACAACGCGTTAAAGGCTAATTACAACATGCACAGGGACAAGGACTACGTGGTAAAGGACAACGAGGTAGTTATAGTAGACGAGTTTACAGGGCGCTTAATGGAGGGCCGCAGGTATTCCGACGGGCTGCACCAGGCCATAGAGGCGAAGGAGCGCGTGGTGGTAAACCGTGAAAGCAAGACCCTGGCGACCATAACGTTCCAAAACTTTTTTAACAAGTATGAGAAAAAAGCCGGCATGACAGGAACGGCGCTCACGGAAGAAGGGGAATTCCGGCAGATATACGGCATGGATGTTGTGGCGGTGCCCACAAATGTGCCCGTAATCCGCAAAGACTTGTCCGACCTGGTCTACCGCACCGAGGCCGCAAAATTCCGGGCAGCGGTCCGTGATATAGACGATTGCTACAGGCGCGGGCAGCCGGTGCTGGTGGGCACTATAACCATTGATAAGTCGGAGCATTTAAGCGGCCTGCTTAAAAAGGAAGGCATACCCCATCAGGTGCTTAACGCCAAGTTCCATGAGCGCGAGGCGGAAATAATAGCGCGGGCCGGCCAGCTGGGCGCGGTGACAATCGCCACCAACATGGCTGGGCGCGGCACGGACATTAAGCTGGGCGAAGGCGTAACAGAACTGGGCGGCCTTAAGATAATCGGCACTGAACGCCACGAGTCCCGGCGCATAGACAACCAGCTGCGCGGACGTTCCGGACGGCAGGGCGACCCTGGTGAGTCGCGGTTCTATATCTCCCTGGAGGACGACTTGATGCGGCTGTTCGGTTCAGAACGCATGATGAAGCTGGTGGATACCATGGGTATGGCGGAGGACGACACCATAGAGCATTCCATGCTGACCAAGGCCATCGAGAACGCGCAGAAGAAAGTGGAGGGCAACAATTTTTCCACCCGCAAGCACCTGCTGGAATATGACCAGATAATGAACGAGCAGCGTGAAACAATATACGGCGAGCGGATGAAGGTGCTGACAGGCCAGGATTTGCGTGAAAGCATAATGACCATGCTGAAGGGCGTAATCGACCGCGCGGTGGATTTGTACGCCGGGGAATCCAAGTTTCCGGAGGAATGGGATATAGGCGGGTTAAACGAGTATATGTTTCCTATATATCACCGGACTGCCTTGGTGCTGGACGACAAGGACAAGGAGAGCCTGCTGAAGGACGAGTTAAAGGAGCGGCTCTACGCGGACGCGGTAAGCTTATACGAGGAACGGGAGCAACTGTTTACCCCGGAGATAATGCGGGAAGCGGAGCGCGCGGTAATGCTGCGGGTAGTGGACCAGAAGTGGATGGACCACATAGACGCCATGGACCAAATGCGCCAGGGGGTATCGCTGCACGCCTTCGCCCAGCGGGACCCGCTTACCGAATACAAGTTTTTAAGCTACGACATGTTTGACGAAATGAGCAATAATATACAGGTAGACACAGTGCGCGGGATGTTCAATCTGAGGAGAATAGTGAATATTCCCGAGCGAGAGGCGGTAGCAAAGGAGATGTTTACCAACAAGGACGACAGCTTGGTGAAGAAGCCGACGAAGCGCAAGGACGCTAAAATCGGCCGGAACGACCCCTGCCCCTGCGGCAGCGGCAAGAAGTACAAGTTCTGCCACGGTATCAAAATAATAGACTACAGGGAGTGAGCAGTATGCTTGAAATGGAACAGCTTCGGCTGGAAATGGAGCCCTACAGGGTGAAGATAATTGAAATGGGGAATTCACTTTGACATTGCGGGTTTGGCCGGGAAGATAACCGAGCTGGAGGCGGCTTCGGCGGAACCCGGCTTTTGGGAGGACATGGGGGCCGGCCAGAAGGTTTTGCAGGAATTAAAGTTTCTGCAAAATAGGGTGGCTGATTTTAACAGAATAAAATCCGAATACGAAGATGTAATGACGCTGATAGAGATCGCCCAGGAGGAAGAGGACGAAGACGCTGCACGGGAGTCCGCCGAGGCCGCGCGCGCCTTTGCGGATAACTTTGAGGTGTTCGGCACGGCGGCCCTGCTGTCCGGCGAATATGACGGGAATAACGCGATAGTGACGCTCCATTCCGGGGCAGGGGGTACGGAAGCCTGCGACTGGACTGAAATGCTGCTGCGCATGTATTCCCGCTGGGCGGAAAAGCGCGGCTGCGGCTTCGAGATACTGGATTACCTGGAAGGCGAGGAAGCCGGGGTAAAGTCCGTCACCTTTCTGGTAAGCGGTCAAAACGCTTTTGGGTATATGAAATGCGAAAAGGGCATACACCGCTTGGTTAGGATATCGCCGTTTAACGCGGCGGGCAAGCGGCAGACCTCTTTCGCCTCCTGCGATGTCATGCCGGAGTTGGACGACAGCGTAAAGTTTGAAATAGATCCGGAGGATTTGCGCATAGACACATACCGGTCCAGCGGCGCGGGGGGCCAGCACGTAAACAAGACCGAATCCGCCATACGGATAACGCATATCCCCACGGGCATTGTAGTGCAATGCCAAAACGAGCGTTCCCAGCACAAGAATAAGGACCAGGCGATGCGAATGCTGCGCTCCAAACTTTACAAGGTAAAGCAGGACGAGCAGTTGGAAAAACTGCAGGGGATACGGGGCGAGGTAAAGGATATAGGCTGGGGCAGCCAAATCCGCTCATATGTCTTTCATCCCTACAGCATGGTAAAAGACCATCGCACAAACGCGGAAACCGGCAATGTTCAAAGTGTTATGGACGGGAATGTGGACATCTTTATGTCAGCATACTTGCAAAGCCTGGCAAACCGGACGTTCCAGTCCCAGCAGCCGCAAAATTAAAAAGGCGGGATGACATGTTATTAACGGTTACAATGAACCCATGCATAGACAGAATAGCGACTATAGAACGCTTCAACCGCGGCGGGATGAACAGGGTAACAGACACCCGGGACGAAGCGAACGGCAAGGGAATTAATGTGTCGGTGGCGTACAAATGCCTTGGCGGCGCGACGAAGTGCCTTGGCTTTTATTATTGGCAGGGCGGCGGCGCGCTGCTGACGAAGCTGTCAAATTACGGCATACCCCACGAGCTGGTGAAAGTGGACGGGGCGCTGCGTGTTAACACAAAAATATTCGAGCAGGCGTCGAGGGTAACAACCGAGCTTAACGAACCCGGCCGGCCGGTTACGGAAAAGAACCTGGACGACTTAAAAAACACTATTTTAAAAAACGGGCGCGTGGGCGACGTGGTGGTGCTGACAGGGAGCGTGCCGCACAATGTCCCGGACAGCGTATACGGCGAGATAATTTCCATGCTGAGCGGGCGCGGCGTTAAAATCGCGCTGGACGCGGAAGGCGGCCTGCTTGTTAATGGGTTAAAGGGCGGCGAGGTATTTATAATAAAGCCGAACCTTTACGAGCTGGAAAAGACTTTTGGGTGCAAGATAGCGGACACGGACGATTTATTGGCCGTGAGCCGTGAGATAGCCCTATCGGGCGTGCGGTACGTGTGCGTGTCCATGGGTAAGTTTGGGGCGTTTTTAGACGACGGGGCGCGGGCCTACATAGTGCGGCCGCCAAACATATCTGTCAACTCGACGCAAGGGGCCGGCGACGCTATGCTGGCCGGCGTGTGCTACGCGCTGGAGAACAGGTACTCTGCAGCGGACGCGCTGCGCATGGGGGTCGCCGCGTCCTCCGCCGCTCTGACTCAGTTCCAGACCTCGTTTTGCGACAAGGACAAGACGGAGGATTTTTTTGAGATATTGCGGGCGCAGGAAGTAAAGGAAGGCAGCCCTGTAATAATTAATTGAAAGGATGGTTTGACATATGGCAAAAGGACGCGGTATTCCCGGAGGGATGAACCCTATGGGCGGAATGAACATGAACAACTTAATGAAGCAGGCGCAGAAGATGCAGCGCGACTTGGAGCGGACACAGCTGGAGCTGGAGGGCAAGAAACTGGAGGTAAGCTCCGGCGGCGGCGCGGTAAAGATTACAATAACCGGCAGGAAGGTTATTGAGGAACTGATAATTTCAAAGGACGTAGTAGACCCGGAAGATGTGGAAATGCTGCAGGATTTGGTAATGACAGCGGTAAATGAAGCGCTGCGTCAGGCGGAAGAATTGGCAAACAGCGAGTTAGGACGGCTGACGGGCGGTATGGGCTTGCCCGGAGGGCTTGTATGAATTATTACGGCGACCCGATAACCAAGCTGGTTGGAGAACTTGCGAGGCTGCCGGGCATCGGTGCGAAATCCGCCCAGCGGCTCGCCTTTTATTTAATAAACCAGCCGCTGGAGAATGTGCGGGAACTGGCGGAGTCCATCGTAAACGCGAAGGAGAACAGCCGTTACTGCACGGTGTGCTGCAACCTGACGGACGAGGACCCTTGCGCGGTATGTTCCGACACGCGGCGCGACCAGACGACGGTGATGGTAGTGGAAGACCCCAGGGACATGGCGGCCTACGAGCGCACCGGCGAATATCATGGGTTATACCACGTACTGCACGGCGCTATCTCCCCCATGAACGGTATAGGGCCGGACGAGCTGCGTATAAAAGAATTGCTGACCCGCATGGGGAACGGCGCCGGCCCCCGGCCCCCGGTGGAAGAGGTCATTATCGCCACAAACCCCAATGTGGAAGGGGAGGCTACAGCCTTGTACATCAGCAGGCTGTTAAACCCCTCCGGGGTGCTGGTGACGCGCATCGCCCACGGCGTGCCGGTGGGCAGCGATTTGGAGTATGTGGACGAAGTGACTCTCTCCCGCGCGCTGGAAGGCAGAAGAAGGATGGGGTAGCGGGGTCCGTGACTGCGCCTTATATTATACTAAGGCGCGAAAAGAAATGCACTTTTCACGCCGGTTGTTGGTTGCTCACACACGAAAACACTGAAAGATTTTTAGAGATAGTCGGGCGAAGCCCGACGCAGATGTTTTCG
>JAISYE010000285.1 GCA_031297485.1 Clostridiales bacterium | reverse complement strand
GTTGACATTGATTGGATATCTGTTATTTTGTGCTGAAAATATTCTCCAAATTTGACGATCCGGTGCCGCGCAGTTCAAACCCCTCAATATCCGGCCTGCAAATATTTAAGCCCGTAACGGAGTATAAAGCGACAGAAACCGTATTCTCGCGGTAATGCTTCTGAAGCTCGGCATAGGCTTTCTTACGCTCGGCCAGGTCGCTGGCGGTATAGCAACGCCGCGCGATTTCGGTGTACGCCTCGTTTTTATAGCCGCAGCCGCCCATGACGTCCCTGTAACTGTATGTCAGCCCGTCCGAGGTACGGACCGCTTCTGTATAATACGCAAACTGCTGGCTGCTGGGGTACATATCAAAATCGCCCTGGGCAAGCCCTTCAAAGTGAACCGTATTTTCCGCCAGCACGAGTTCCACCGTTATGCCGCCAAGCCTTAGCTGCTCCTGAATCAATGACGTGAGCGCGCTTTCGGCCCCGGTCCGCAGCCTAACCGTCAGTCCGTCGGCATATCCGGCTTCGGCCAGCAGCGCCTTGGCTTTTTCAATGTCCACCGGTTTCACTTCCGGCGTAACCCCGTCCCACATTGGCCCGCTGGGGCTGATAATGGTGTCGCAGATCTCGCCGAATCCGCTGGCCGCGACCCGGCGTATCGCCTCTTTATCAAGCAGCGCTTCCACAGCCTGGCGGACGCGTATGTCCTCAAAGGGCCCGCCCGCGCCGCTGTTTAAAAATAACACGTAGACATTATTGATAGGCAGAGGCACTGTCTTTACATTTGTATCCGCTTCATAAACAGCGTAATTCGCCAAATCAACGCTAAGGGCAATATCCGCGTCTCCGCTCTGCACCGCCATGCCGCGGGCGGTCGTGTCGGTGATAAACACAAACTTAAACCCCGCGAAGTATCCCATGTGGTCTTTATCCCAATAATCCTCATTGCGCTCCAGCAGTATATATTCGCCGGGCACCCATTCCTTAAATTTATACTTGCCCGTGCCCGCGTTCTCCACGTACTGCGCTGTCTTGCCCGCCCCGCCGATAGCCGAAAGCTCTGTTTTGGATATGACGAAAAACTGCTCGAAGCCCAATAAATCTATCGCCTGGGCCCAAGGCTGGGTAAGCGCGATTACAATATGGTAATCGTCCTCAATTACAAAATTATCCGCGTCGAATACAAAGTACCTGTCGCCGGCGAAGCCGCCCTTTTTCCCTTCCTCAAACATATACTGGACATCCGCGGTCGTAAATTCCTCGCCGTTATGGAATTTTACGCCCTGACGCAGGGTGAGCCGGAAATGCGTGTCGTCTATCTTTTCCACGGTGACAAGGGCGGTTTCTTTCGGCTCCAAGGTGCTATGCTCTGAGGCGAGGAGCGGCTCGTAGATAAGACTGTTGATTGTCGCCACGTCATTATGGGCGAAGGCTATGTCAGGCACGATTTGATTTGGTTCCGCGCTGATTGCCACAGTAATTATCTCGTCGCTAAGCCCGCTGGTATCGGCGGCGGCCGGTCCGCCGCTGTCCGGTTCGGAAGCGGGTGGAGCGCTTGCTTTGCCGCAAGCTGTTATTGCCGTTAACATGAACACGGCGATTAATACTAAAGCGATTTGTTTTTTCATTATTACCATCCTTTTTATATTTTTTTATATTCCTTGTCCGCCGTCACCATAATGGAAGCAGCGTACATAATGCCCCTTTGCCGCGCTCTCCTTTAATTCCGGCACGGCGGTGAAACAACCGTCGGAGGCGCGCGGGCACCGCGGGGCGAACCTGCACCGCTCTGTTGGGTTAATGGGCGAGGTTATCTCCCCTTTTAACAAAATACGTTCCCTCCTGTTATGCAGGCTGGGTATTGGTATCGCGGACAACAGCGCCTGAGAATACGGGTGCAGCGTATTCCGAAAGAGTTCCTTGCTGCCGCACATCTCCACAATCTGCCCCAGGTACATCACGCATATCTCGTCGGATATGTGTTTCACCACGGACATATCGTGTGTGATAAACATGTACGTGAGCTGTTTATCGCGCTGCAAATCCATCAGCAGGTTCAGAATCTGCGCTTGAATGGACACGTCCAAAGCGGAAACCGGTTCGTCACAGACGATAAACTCCGGGTTAAGCGACAGCGCCCTCGCTATGCCTATGCGCTGTCTGCGCCCGCCGTCCAGCTCATGGGGGTAAACCCCCGCGAACCGCTTTGACAGACCCACTGTCTCCATCAGGTTAAAAACCATTTTTTCAAGCGGGACCGGAGCTTCCGGCGGGGCCGGACCGTCCGGTTTCTTCCTGCCGCCCGCCAGCTTGTACGTCTTGATGGGTTCCGCAATCAGCGCGGATACACTCATACGCGGGTCCAAAGACGAGTACGGGTCCTGAAAAATCATCTGCATCTTCATCCGCATATTCTTAAACTGCCTTTGCGTCATGCGCGTTATTTCGCGGCCGTCGAAATATATCCTGCCGCCGGTGGCGTCCGTCATACGGATAAGCGCTTTGCCCAATGTGGATTTGCCGCAGCCGGATTCCCCCACTACGCCCAAGGTCTTCCCGCGTTCTATCACCAGGTTCACGTCGTCCACCGCGTGAAGAAATCCGGCCGGCGTATCAAAATATTTTTTTAACTGCTGGACTTCCAACAGCGCCATGACAATCCTCCCTTCCTTAAGGCGTGTTTGAAAATTCCTTAAAGCGCGAAATTTCGAATAAAACCGCTGCAATGACAGTCGCGGGTGGGGGT
>JAISYE010000284.1 GCA_031297485.1 Clostridiales bacterium | reverse complement strand
TGCGTTTCTGTGTGACCCTGTCCACCGTAATAAGACCGAAGGTTTTGGAGAAACCGAGCTGCCACTCGAAATTGTCCAGCAGAGACCAGTACATGTAACCCTTTACGTTAAGCCCATCGTCCAGACAGCTTTGAACGCCCGCCAAGGCTTCTTTTATAAACATAACACGGCGTTCGTCGTCACTGGTGGCAATGCCGTTTTCAGTAATGATTATATCGCCCGTAAACACCCGGCTTACGGCGCGTACCACATTAGCCACAGCCAGCGGGTAATCTTCGTACCCCATTTGGGTGCGATTGGCGCCTTCCTCCGGCCCAATAGCGCCAACGGCATTAAACCGCTTGCGTGTGTAGCATTGTACCCCAAGGAAATCGTCGTTTTTTATGGCGTATAAATAATGGGAAAACTCCTCGTCCCATTCCTTGGCTGCGGCTTCTTCACCACCGGCCAGCGCCTGTAAATCATGCAGTGATAGAGTAACACCCACTTTTAAATGAGGACACACGGCTTTCATAGCGTCCCGCGCCGCTTCATGGGCCCGCATGATAAGTTTGTCCCCTTCCGGCGTGCGCAGAGATAAGAATGTGTTAATCCCCCGGGAATCACACCCGAACGCCTCTCCCGCTTCTTGCATGGAAAGCGCAATGCGTCCGGAGTCCGATATATTGACGCCAACCTGCACATCACCTGTCTCCGAGCGCGCGGACGGCCTGAAGCGCTTCATGTCCCGCATCAGCGACGCGAGCTGCAGTCCCATGTTCGCCTCGTTAATTGTGCATATATACCCCATCAGCCCGCCTAATGCCTGAACAACGCGTTCGCAGTAGGCCGCGAATAGCGTCACGGTTTCGGACGATTCCCAGCCGCCCTGGCTAATTAACCACTTGGGACTCGAAAAATGATGCATGGTAACAATCGGCACAACGCCGTTGGCGCGGCAGCATTCCAGTACCTTGCGGTAATGCTCTATTTCCTCATTTGCCCATTCGCCGGGCTTGGGCTGGATTCTCGCCCATTCAATCGAAAACCGATAAGCGTTAAGCCCGGCGTCCGCCAGCAGCTTGATATCCTCTTCGTAGCGGTTGTAATGGTCCACTGCGTCTGATGAAGGCTCTGTGAACATACTGTGGGGCAGGTTCTCCATTACCCAGTAGTCGCTGTGGATGTTGCCGCCCTCCACTTGATGCGCCGCTGTCGCCGCGCCTAACAGAAAGCCTTTCGGAAATGCAGCCATATGTTATTCTCCCTTCAATATTTGTTTCGGCATGTGCCCGCCTTACCGGAACAGCCTTTTACCATAATAATACTTCCACCGGCGGCGCGGTAGCATTTTTTTTGTATAAACAGCATGATTTTTGTATCCGAAGCGCGCGTAAAGCTAAACATGCCGCAGCCTATATTCCTTGGGCGTCGTACCGTTAAGACGCTTGAATATCCTCGTGAAATAATTATTGTCCGCTATCCCGACAGCTTCCGCGATTTTGGAAATTGGGAAATCCGTAGTTAAAAGCAGGGTTTGGGCACGCCGTATCCTGTTTTGATTGATATATTCCACAACTGAAACTCCGGTCTCTTTTTTAAACTGCGCCGAAAGATTGCAAGGGTTAATGGCGGCCACATCCGCGAGGGTTTCGAGGCTTATCGGCTCCGTATAATGAAATTCAATATAGTTCAGCGCCCGTTGCACCGGCCTGGAATACCCCAGAAGCGCGCGCTCCTGCACAAGCAGGCAGTATTTGTGCAGCATTTCGGAACAGATTCCCTTTAAAGCGTCCCAATCCCTTGCGGCGTCTATCTTCAGCGTAAAATAGGACGACACGGAATCAATGTGCGCGGGGTGTACGCCGCCGCGCTGCGCCGCCTTGCGCGCCAGCGTGCTCAGTGTAATGGAAAAGTGTTTGGCGCTACGGAAAGCGTCCGCAATGATTGGTTCTATCCGAAATTTATTGAACCCGCTTACGCTTAGCAGCGCCCGCGTTAAATCGCCATGCGCTATGGCGTCCATAAGCTCTTCCTCGTTGCGGTACCGTTCCTCAATGTAGGCTAGGGCCAACGCACTGCGGCGCTCACTCAGTATTTGCGCGTCATAGTCCGGCGGGTCAATGTTTAGCTCTATTCTGCCGATTTCAAAATTGCCGCCGTCAAAGACGTATTTGGCCAGGATAGCGGTTGTGGCTTCCAGCGCCTGATAATTTGAAATATAGGGAATGCCGCAAAAAAAATCCGGCAGTCTGGAGGCCACCGGCAGTTCCGGCCACGGCGGCTGCGGTTGGCCGCGCTTCTCTGTTTCCCGAGCGGGCGGTTCATGTTTCGCCGTCAGGTAAGGCCCCGCGGTAATAAATGAGGTTTCACCCCCCCCCCCTCTCCGCCAGCCGGCGCGGGCAGGCTAAGTATCATATATTGTATTTCAAACTGGTCGGAAGCTAGGTAAAGACCAGGCTGCGCGCAGTCCCGTTCCAGCCTGCGGACTATTTCCGCGTAGTCGTAGTTCTGGTAAAGCCCTTGGCGGAAGCCGCCGTCAAACAGGATTATGTTGTCGTAGGGCGGCGTAAGCACCAGTACGCTGATGCCTTGGGCTTCCATTATTTCCATCATATGTCCTATGGGGTCGAATGTCATGTTAATCATCCTTTGCTGCCAGTAGTTTCTTGAAGTGTATCACCTCGGATATTGCGGCGCAATTCTTTTCAGAATACGGACGCCCTCTGCGCCTCCGAAAAGCGGCGGCTTTTTAATGGCTCCATTTGCAATGTCAATAGGGCAAGGATTTTCCAGTTATACCCGCGAACATTGAGATTTGCCACATTAAAGTCACCGCACTTCATGCACTTAAGAAGGGGTCTGGTCGAGCAAATTCGACGCAGCCATTTTGCTGCTAGGGCGTGTTTGAAAACTCCTTAAAATGCAAAATTTCAAGTGAAAACGCTCCAATTTTGCGCTGGAATCTAGTTTTCAAACAGGTCCTAGGCAGGTTCGGCGAACACAGTTCGCCCCTAGGCGCTCGCCGCCTTTAAGAAGGGGTCTGGGGGCCAACGAACAAACCATCGTTAGGTCCCCAGCGGGGTTTGGGGCAGAGCCCCAAGGTCTTAGGTTTTAAGTCTTAAGTCTTCATGTTTGGCAAATGTGTTCGTTCGTAAGTATAACACGACCGAACTGTGTTCGTATGCTTAACCTGTTGACATTGGCTCTCTTTACCCGACGCAAAAATTGTC
>JAISYE010000283.1 GCA_031297485.1 Clostridiales bacterium | reverse complement strand
ACGAAAACATCTGCGTCGGGCTTCGCCCGACTATCTCTAAAAATCTTTCAGTGTTTTCGTGTGTGAGCAACCAACAACCGGCGTGAAAAGCGCATTTCTTTTCGCGCCTTAGTATAGCTAATGGCAGGGGAGCGGCGGATGATTTCAAGATACGAAATAGAGGAAACAAACAGCATGATAACGCGGCACAACCTGGACGTGCGGACCATAACCATGGGCATAAGCCTGCTGGACTGCGCGGATTCCGACCTTGGACGGTTTAACGGCAGGATATACGAGAAAATAACGCGCAGGGCGGAACAGCTGGTAAAGGCGGGCGAGGCCATTTCCCGGCAGTACGGTATACCAATTGTAAATAAGCGCATATCCGTCACGCCAGTGGGCATAGCGGCGGCGGGCACAAAGGCGCGTTCCTATGTGGAAGTGGCCAGGACTATGGAGCGGGCCGCCCGGGAGACCGGAGTGAATTTTATCGGAGGTTTTTCCGCGCTGGTACAAAAAGGCAGCACACCCAGCGACGACGCGCTGCTTGACAGTTTGGCGCAGGCGCTAAGCGAGACCGAGCGGGTATGTGCGTCGGTTAATGTGGCTTCTACCAAGAGCGGCATAAATATGGACGCTGTGGGGAAGATGGGTGAAATAATAAAGGATATGGCGGAGTGCACAAGGGCGCGGGATTCCATAGCGTGCAGCAAGTTTGTGGTATTTTGCAATTCCGTGGAAGACAACCCCTTTATGGCTGGGGCGTACCACGGTGCGGGGGAGCGGGACGCGGTTATAAACGTGGGAGTAAGCGGCCCCGGCGTGGTTAAAAGCGCACTGGAAGCCAACAAGGGCGCAGATTTTGAAACGCTGTGCGAAACAATTAAACGGACGGCGTTCAAGATTACCAGGGTAGGCCAGTTGGTAGCGCAGGAAGCGTCGCGGATGCTGGGCGTGCCCTTCGGGATTATAGATTTATCCCTAGCCCCGACGCCGGCGATGGGGGACAGTGTGGCCGAAATACTGGAGGAAATGGGGCTGGAGCGCGCGGGCGCGCCGGGCACCACCGCGGCGGTGGCGATACTTAACGACAATGTAAAAAAGGGCGGCGTTATGGCGTCGTCCTATGTGGGCGGGTTATCCGGCGCGTTTATACCGGTCAGCGAGGATATAGGCATGATTGAGGCGGCGCGCTGCGGCGCGCTTACTCTGGAGAAGCTGGAGGCCATGACCTGCGTATGTTCCGTTGGGCTGGACATGGTTGCGGTGCCCGGCGACACCTCGGCCGCCACTATTTCCGGCATTGTGGCGGACGAAATGGCTATCGGTATGGTCAACGGCAAGACCACAGCGGTCAGGATTATCCCTGTGGCAGGCAAGGGGGTGGGCGAAGCCGCGGAATTCGGCGGGCTGCTTGGGTCCGCGCCTATTATGCCGGTTAGCCGGTTCTCCTGCCAGGCGTTTATCGCCCGCGGCGGCCGCGTACCCGCCCCGATTCAGAGTTTTAGGAATTAGAGTCGTCCTCTTGACGCTCTGCCGTTCGGACCAACGGACAAGACCTAAGACCTAAGATCTAAAACCTAAAACCTAAGACCTAAAACCTAAAACCTAAGACCTTGGGGCTCTGCCCCAAACCCCGCTGGGGACTTCGCCCCCAGACCCCATGTCAAGGGCGGCGAGTACGATACCGGATGTTCCGCCCCGGCCGAGCTTGCTCGACCCAGACCCCTTATTAAGGGCGGCGAGTGCGATAGGGGATTAAATTCCCAGCGGGTTTTAGGGCCTAACGATGGTTTGTTCGTTAGCCCTAACGGTGAACTGTCCGCTGGTCTTAATCTTTTGCCCTTCCCCTAACGGTGAAGTGTCCGTTGGCGGTGAAGTGTCCGTTGGCGGTGAAGTGTCCGTTGGCGGTGAAGTGTCCGTTGGTCTTAAGTTCGCGCCTATGGGGCGCAGCCCAAGGTTTAATCCCCCGCCCCAGTCCTTGCCCCGCGTTCAACAGCGGCCTGCTGGGCGTTGGTCTTTTTAATTTGTTCGTAGGTTTCCTTTGAGAATTTAGGCTGCCTGCCATAGGTAAACAGGCCGTTTTGTTCCTGCTCCACATCATAAAGCTGAGTATAGCAGAACGCGCAAATCCCTTCGGAAAGCAGCAGCGCTTCCGTAAGCCCAATATAACGGCTGAGGAATTCAGCCTCGCTGTCAGGCGCGTTTCCGTAGCCCCAGCTTTTCGCCTTATCCTCCTCCAGGTCACGCAGGTCTTCCTCCCCCGCTTCCGGGTTCCACCATGCGCCGCCGTATTCGCTGACAAAAAATGGCTGGCCCCCGTACCGCTGCCGTTCCGGGATGGTCTCGTGAATTTCGCCTTTTTTAAGCCCCTTGTAATGCCCTGCAAACACAGCCACATCCTGTTCGTAATCATGCACGTCGTAAATGTCTGTCACAACATGGAAGTTCCCGCTGGTGTCAATAACTGGCCTAGTCGGGTCCAGGGCCTTAGTGGCCTCGTAAACCGTCCGAAGTATCCGGCTGTCCTGGCGCGCGCCGTTGGCCGCGTCCCAGGTTTCGTTAAACGGGCACCAGCCGATAACCGCCGGATGGCTGAAATCCCTCCGCACCAGTTCCAGCCATTCTGGCAGAAAATGTATAAGCCCTTCCGGACTGGATATGTTAAGGCCCCAATTAGCGTGCTCGCCCCATACAAGATAGCCCATTTTGTCCGCGTGATACAGGAACCGCTCCTCAAAGGCTTTTTCGTGCAGGCGCGCGCCATTAAAGCCCAAAGACTGGGCAAGCTCTATGTCGCGCTTAAGAGCCTCGTCGCTGGGCGCCGTGTATATCCCGTCCGGGTAAAATCCCTGGTCCAGCACCAGCCGCTGAAACACCGGCCTGCCGTTTAAAAAAACCGCGTTGTCACGCAGATATACACTGCGCAGCCCGAAGTAACTCTCTGCCTGGTCAATTACCCCAGCGTCTTTTTCTAGCACCCCGCCCCCGCCGGGGGTCCCGGCCCCAAGGGTCAGCCGCAGACCGTACAAATTAGGCGCGCCTAGGTCCCATAGGTGTTTTTCGGCCAGGGAAATCCTCAGCGCCGCGAAGCCGCCCTCTACACGCGCTTCCGCCGCCCCCACCGCCTTCCCGTCAAAGAAAGCCTCGCCTTTAAGGCAGGCCCGCGCACCAGAACCACCCGCAATATATACCTCGGCGTAAACAGCCTCATTGGCCGAATCCGGCGTGAGTTTGAAACCTTTGATGTATTGCTTGGGCACAAATTCCAGCCACACAGTCTGCCAAATACCCGTGGTGCGGGTATAGTCGCAGCCGTGTGAATAAAACAGCGCGCTTTGCTTTCCGCTGGGCTGCTTGCCGGAGCGTGTATCGTCCTCGGCGTAAACGACTATCACATTTTCACCGGGAACCGCAAAGCCGGTTATGGGCGCCGTAAAAGAGGAATATCCGCCGCTGTGGGAATACGCCTCGCGGCCATTGACATAAACACGGCAGTAATAATCCACCGCGCCAAAATGCAGCAATACCTCACCGCTTAATTGCGCTTCCGTCAGATTAACAACCCGCCGGTACCATACCGCTGGTATAAAATCCTTATAGCCTATGCCGGAAAGGCTGCTCTCCGGGCAGAACGGAACTATTATCTCCTTTGTAAAGCCGCCCTTTTCATACCATTTCCTGTCCAGTCCGCTTTTCCCGAAATCAAACTCAAATTGCCACGGGCCGTTTAAATTCAGCCAGGATTCCCCGCCGCAGAAGGCTTGCCCCCGCGTCATTTGCGGACGCGGGTACTCGCTTCTCGGGATTTTTTCATACGAAAGTCCCATTTTTTACACTCCTTTATTATGCGTTTACTCGTAAACGTTGAGATTTGCCCGCACCGCCTTTGGAAAATGTATTCGTTCGTGAGTATAACGTCAAGCTTTTCTTACTTCATCCCAGAATGGCCGTTGTGTTCATGGTCTTGCTTTTTGACAAAACATAATAAGGAATGACGAACGACATTAAACGCCTATCCCTTAATAGGCAAGAATGTTGATTTTGCGCCATTTCTATGTTTTAAAATCCAGTATTTAAGCCCTTCTGCTTTATTCAGGGATAAGCCCTAACCCTTACGAGTTGAGCATTTTATGTTCTAAGGGCAAATTTCTTGGCACAGATAGTCGAGCGTGCTCGACGAACCGCCTAATACTCAGCCTTCAAGGTTCATGTAATTATAATAGCATGATGCCGCTAAAATTACAAGAAACAATGCTCTGGATACCACCCAGTGAACCACCAAATCCTGTGCATCTTTTCCGCACCATTCACACCGGCTCGATGCAGACGGCTGCCCAATACGGCTTTTTTAAGATGACCGGACAGACGCTCCGCTTGACGTGCTTGTTGAAAACATCAGCCTCCTTTTCGCCCAGCCATAATTGATAACGAATATTTCTTTTTCTACTCACACACGAAAACATCTGCGTCGGGCTTCGCCCGACTATCGCTAAAAATCTTTCAGTGTTTTCGTGT
>JAISYE010000282.1 GCA_031297485.1 Clostridiales bacterium | reverse complement strand
AGAAACATGTTAATTTTTTGGAAACCTTGATTTATCAATACCCGAGAAACAAAAATGACATCAATGCGGTAAAATCAATGTCCGGTGAAAATTGGGCGCGTTTCTCCTGAATGAACGATAAAGCACTCTTGACAATCAACAAGTTTATTTGTTATTATACTAATGTTCCTAGAACGTGTTTGAAAACTAAATTCCAGCGCGAAGCGTCGAGCAAGCTCGACTATCATTATAGCGGTTTCATTCGAAATTTTGCGCTTTAATGAATTTTCAAACACGCCTTAGTAGGTTGTAAGATTTTTGAAAGGCAGGTGCGCATCTATATGACAAAGTTATCCACAAGACACAGCTATGCGCTGCTAGTAATACTTAGCGCTGTTTCATTCGTCCTTGGGTGTATATATTACTTTATCCAGCCGGAGGGCTGGGTATCGTCACCGCCGACCTATTGGACGCTTGTAAGTCTAGGCCTAACAGCGGTGATTATGATATTATATTTTGTTTTGCTGCTTAACACACGCGATAACAAATAAAAGTTGTTTCCTGTTTTATTCACATCTGGCTTCTAACCAGATGATCAAGAAGAAGAATGCGAACCGCCAAAATACCCATCAAATAATGATGGGTTTTTTTGGATTGTTTTAATCCACATTCTAAGGTGTGTTTGAAAATTCCTAAAAGCGCAAAATTTCGAATGAAACCGCCGCAATTTTGCGCTGGAATCTAGTTTTCAAACACGTCCTAATAGATTACGTATCAGGGTTCATCATTATCATAGCGGGATGGCGGCAAAATACTAAGGCGCCAGACGCTCCTGGCCCCGCTCAAATTTTGAAAGACCAAAATTTTTTAACGAGGTATAGGCATGTTCTTTTTAGGCGTTGACGCCGGCGGTTCCAAGGCCGCCTTCGCCCTGTGCGACAGTTCGGGAACGGTAAAAGCCCGGTACCGCTGCAAAAGCCAGGGCGCTTTCAGCCTTGGGATGTCCGGCATAGAAAAACTGGTCGCAGAGGGTGCGGAGGAAGTATGCAAGGCCGCGGGCATATCCGTCGGGGATATTGCCTGGGCCGGCCTGGGCTTTCCAGGTTACGGGGAACAGGAAAACAACGAGTCCGAAATCGACGCGGCTTGCGCCCGGGCTTTGCCCGGCGTACCCGTAACCTGCGCGTGTGACTGCTGGCTGGGCTGGGCTGGCTCCTTAGCCATGGGGCCCGGTGTAAACATTGTTTCGGGCACAGGGTCCATTTGTTTTGGCGCGAACGCCCGCGGCCAAACAGCGCGCAGCGGCGGCTGGGGCGAGTACTGCGACGAAGGCTCCTGCTCCTGGATCGGCCGGCGGTTAATAGCCGAATTCACCAAGCAATCCGACGGCCGCAAGCCCAAGACCCCGCTGTACTCCATGTTTCGGGAAGCGCTGGGGATCACAAACGACATATACTTTATTTACAGGTTAAACCGTGATTTTGCGGGTAAACCCGACGAAACGGCGCGGCTGCAGGTTTTGGCGGAAAAAGCTGCCCGCGCGGGCGACCCTGTGTCAAGGCGAATCTACGGCGAGGCCGCCGAGGAATTATGTATAGCCATAACCGCCGTGGCGGACAGACTGGGCCTCAATAACGGCTCCGGCTTCCTGGTTTCTTATTCCGGCGGCTTGTTTAAAGCCGGGGATTGCATCCTGACACCGCTGGCAGAGCGCGTGACAAAGGCGGGCGGGCGTCTCACGGCGCCCCTGCGGGAACCGGAAATAGGCGCGGTCTTTATGGCCCTGCGCGCCTATGACCCGAAGGCGGATATATTTGATTTTTGCCAAAACATAAAGGAGGAATACTCATGAAGGTGTCCTTGCTGGACTGTATCGAACGCACGCCCGTTTTATTGGACGGGATTTTGGCGGACCGGGCGCGTAATTTCGCGCCCCTGCTGGATTCCCTTGGTGAAAGCGGCCCCCGGGAAATAGTCCTGGTCGGGTCGGGCACTTCCAATACGGCGTCTGTTACCGCGCGGTTTTTTATTGAGAAGGTAACAAAGCTGCGCACCATTGCCGTATATCCCAACGATTTTTTGTACCATACCCATGCCTATAACCCCGACGCCCTGTATGTGTTTGTGTCCCAGACCGGCACATCCTCCGTTGTGCGTCAGGCGCAGAAGGCCATGCTCGAAAAGGGCTTTAAGACCGCGAGTATCACGGAAAGCCCGGAAACGCCACTGGCAAAGGAATCCCCTGTGTGCTTGGACATGGGCTGCGGAATAGAGGAGTATCTCACTCGCACTATTGGATATTCCGCCTCAGTGTTTACGCTTATGCTGCTTGGCTTAGAAATCGCGCGCAGGCGCGGAACCGTTTCGAAAGAAGCCTACGCGGGCTATATCAAGAACGCCGCCGCGGTGGGAGGCAGCCAGCGCCGCACAGTGTCCGCCGCCATGACCTGGATGGACAGGGTAAAGCGCTCTATGCTGCGCAGCCAGTGCGTTGTTTTCACTGGGACGGACGCCTTGCAGGGCGTGGCCCTAGAAGCCGCTGTAAAGGTATGGGAAATTCCGCAGATTATTTCCATTGGTTACGAACTGGAAGAAGGCATGCACGGTCCAAATTTTGGCTATAACCACAACCATTGCGTGGTAGTGCTTAACCACGGCGGCCGTGACAGCGTCAAGGGGCTGGCCTTGGCCCGGTGGATGCGCGATATTTACGGCAATGGCTTTGTAATAGGCTCGGACGTGGTGGGGGAACAGGATTTAAAACTGGACCTTACCGCCGGTGATTTCGACTGCCTGGAGATTACGCCTGCGGTTCAAGTGCTGGCCTACCGCCTGGCCTATGACCAAGGCCGGGATTTATACGCGCCCCACGACAACAGCGTGATGAACAGCTATTTCAATACGCACGCCGCAGACGGAACCGTCTGAACGAGGTGAACTATGACCGAATTATGAATACAAGCGCGTTGCCGTCGTTCTTAACAGTGATGTTCAAGACCAACAGGATAAGGGCGGGAAGCTGACATCGGCGTATTAATTGAGCCAATAACAGAATCCGCCGGCAAAAGTACAGCTTCCCCTTCCTCGGAACAGCAAAAGGCGGTTCTCTGACCGTTGATAAATTTCTCGAAATGCAGCGGGAAGAAAAGGAGCTTGAACTGAAAAATGAGAAGCGTCTATTTCCTTGATGCCTGTGCCTTGCTCGCCGCATACAGACAAAGGATAAAAAAATAAGGTCAAAAGATTAAGAACTCGGGGGTTCTGCCCATAAGCGCGAACTAAAAAAATAACCAGTCCCTTTTACGCCGA
>JAISYE010000281.1 GCA_031297485.1 Clostridiales bacterium | reverse complement strand
CGAGTGATTAACATTACCTGTTCCTCTGGAAGCGCGCATACATGTTCTATAAATTTTGTCTTATCTACATAGAGCACTCCAGTGTTAATAAAATCTTTAAAGAAAGAAGAATTGCGGCCAATTCTATTTCGATCACCATGTATCAAGTTCACAGCTAACCTCCTTAAATTTTATCTAATATCGACAAAAGTAATAACAGTGAGTGAAAACCACACGAATGGAAAACCAAAATCAACTTGTTAAATCCGCCATTTTTAATTACCTCAACAGCTGCTATACCGAAACCCAATCCCCGCAACATATTACACGCGAAGGAATACATTTTCCGAACGTATTCACAAACAAACGCGGGCGGAGGCAAGCCGCCCGCAGTATATCACAGTATGAGATTAACATCCGTTTGCGCGGCGCGCCGCTCCTCTGCAATTTCATTCAATTCGTCCAGTATATCCTCATCGCCCATGAGGTAAAAGGACTCATAGCCGATTTCGAGAAAGTGCAGGAACCGATACTTTTTATCCATCTCGGACAAGTTTCTCCATTTTCAAGCCTTAACCTTTATAAGAAGTCAACCCCAGCTCACGCCCTATAATCCCGGCGAGGTTCAGCAGGGAAGGCTCTCCGGCCGGTTTCAGCGGGGCGCCGCCCTGCCGCACGGCGTAGAAGACTTTGTAGGCGTCGTAGTCTATAGGATACCCGTGGTTGGCCCGCTCTCCTTTGCGGCTTGTGTCGTAAGAAAAACCCGGCGCCGCCGCGAAACCCAGCGGGAGCCTGCCGCGGCCGCACATGCGCATTTCGGCCGGGGTCAGGAACCTGCCGAAACCCTCGCTTTTCTCCAGCGCGGATTTTATAACGCTTATTTCCTCCGGCGTTCCCGGTTTCGCAAAGGAATGTACAAAGGCCGAACCGCCGCAATTTTCTATGAAATACTTGTAGCTGCCTGTGGCGGCCTCGTTTTCCCGCAGCGTTACAAACCCCAGTTCCCGCAGAACAAAGTTGGGGTTTATTGTTTTATAGACATCCAACTGCCCGTGGTCGGAAAAAACTATGATAAGGGCGTCCTTGGGCATTGCCGAAACCAGGGCGCCCAAGTTTCTGTCCAGCGATTCCAGTGCCGGCGTTAATTTGTCGAAATCCCGGCCATACTTATGGCATAAAGTGTCAAAGGCCGTCAGGTGGATGAGTGATAAATCCGGCTGATGCTCCTCTATTATATCCAGCATTACAGCCGTAGCGAAATTATCCAGGCGCGGCTGGTCTGTTCCGGAGAGCATCCGGCCATGCCGCGCTATTGCCTTAATTTGCGTCCAAAAACTCCCCCGCAGCAGCCCGACCGCAACCTGCCGCAACAGCCAGGCGCGGCCGGGCTTTATCATTATTTCAGGCACGTTCCAGTTAATTTCGGACGCGCCGCCGGTTACCGGCCACAGGACCGCCGCGGTTGTAAGCCCTGCCTGCTTTGCCGCGCGCCACAAAGGTTTCGCGCGGATACTGCGGCTGCGGTACACCCATTCCTGATAATCCGCTTCCGGCTTAAAACGCGTATTGGATATTACCCCGTGAAACTCCGGCGTTACCCCTGTCACGACCGAGGTGTGAATCGGATAAGTATTTGTCAAAAATATACTGGGCACATTCCGGGCAACATACGCCTCCTGCACGAACCGCCGGAAATTCGGCAGGGCCGCTAATCTGTCAAAATCGCCGCTGCTGACGGCGTCAAAACTTACAAGCAATACCTTATTCATGTCGCGCTCCTTCTGATAGCGCGGGCGAACGCAGTTCGACCCTACAGCGGATATATTTTATAAACACAATTTCACAAACAATATGGGGCGGGCCGCACACGTGCGAATTTTAAGGATTAGGAAAGGTCAAAACCTTAAAACCTTGGGGCTCTGCCCCAAGGTCTTAATCTTTTAACCTTCCCTTATCCTTAAGTTCGCTCTACAGCGGATATATTCTCCAGCTCTCAAAACCTTCTAACCATTTCCACAAGGCTGTCCGCCTCGGCGCGGCTGTCCGCCCAGGTGCGCACGTACATTTGGCTGGCGGACAGGTTCTCCAGCAAAACAGGCAGTTCGGCCGGCGAGCAGTCCAGTATCAGGTTCTTGCCCGCCTGCTGTATGCTTTGCAGCACCGGTATAAAATCGACGACCGGAGCCTGGCCCGCCACGTTTGTCCACTGCACGGCCTCTATGCTCTCTATCGCCAGCAGGTGCGGCAAATGTATTACCTGCTGCCGTCCGTCCAAATGGTACAGCGCGTGGTCGAGAAACCGCGACTGCGCCTCAAGCTCGTAAAGCAGGAATTCCTCAAACATATCGGGGGACAGCATCAGGGACAAATCGCATTGAAGCTGCCCGTGCAGTCCGGGCGCCCAGGTGGACAGCCAGCCGACACTGGTTCCGCCGTAATTGTTTTCCGCCACAGCGTCATAAACGCCGCGCATCACCTGCTCCCATACAGCCTGTACGGTTACAAGCGCTCCCTTTACCTCATCGGGGCTGTCCAACAGGTCAAACATAAACTGGTCCGGCCCGCGGAGATGGGTAAGGGCGTCCGCCGCGCCCACTGTATCCGGCATGGAAACTATATAGGCCCCTTGCGCGTCCCGAGCGTACTCCCGGGCAAGTTCCAGCGTCTTATTATAAAGGAAACTGGAGGGATCGAACCGTAAATCCTCATACGCCTTCAGTGTAGCGTCAAACCACACCGTCCCCTCAAACCGGAACCGCGCGCCCTCAAAAAATCCCGCGTGCCCCGCCGGGCCAAGGTCGTGCACCAGCACGGGAAACGCGTCCCCCGCGTAGTATGTGTTGCTGAAATGGCTCCTGTGCCGCTTAATAACCTGCTCCGCGTCCGTCCAGTAATGCGTCCGGTCCTCCGCCCGGTCCGGCAGCGGAAAAGACTCGTAAACCGCGCCGTCGCGCGGCGCTGTTACCGAAAAAAGACACGGGCCGCTAAGCTCCTTATTCCAGAACGCCCGATGGCGCTCTTGTATTTTATCCCAATTTTCGCAATATTCCATATAAAATCCCGCCTTTCCCTACTTCCGCCAGGCGAAAAACTCACCGGGCAGAGCCAGCACAAGCATGATGCCAACACCTATAACGCCGGCCATTTTAAAAGTCTCAATGCCCTTGAGACTAGCGGCGGCAGTGTCGCCGGTAATAGTGTAGTACATTGTGTAATATATTCCAGCGCCAGGCACAAAGGGGATAATGCCTGACACAAGGAACACGGTAAGGGGCATACGCCGCAGGTTCGCCAATGTGCGGCTGGCCAGGGTTACGGCGGCGGTGGCAATAAACGCGGAAAAAAAGGAAGGCACGCCAACTTGTACCAGCAGGATATACAAGGTCCAGCCCGCGCCGCCGGCCAAGCCGCACACCAGCAGTTCGCCGCGCGGGGCGTTAAACACAATTGAAAAGCCCAGCGCGCCGAAGAACGCCATAAAGAACTGTATCACGACACTCATAGCGAGAACCCCCAGTAGGCGCCAAGGGACAGCACGGCGCCGATACCGGCCGCAATAGCCGCGGCGTCCAGCAGCGCGTCCATCAGGCGGCTGGCGCCGGAAAGGAAGTCGCCCTCAATAACGTCGCGCACCGCGTTGGTAAATTTAAGACCCGGCACCAGGGGCATGAGGGAGCCGATGATAATTTTATCGAAAAAGGGACGCGCGCCCGCGCAGACAAGGCACGCGCCAAGGGTCAGGAGCGCGATAATGGCGCCGCCGCCGATATTGACTAAAACATCCGCAAGGCCCTTACCCTGGGAGAAAGTGACATGCAGGCCAAGCGCGCCTCCTATAAGGAAGGACACGGCGCAGGACACCGCCGCTCCGCCGAACATATAGGTAAAGCACGCGGAGGTCACGGCCATAGCCGCCATGATAATGGCGTCAGGGTAACGCGGCATGGCCTCTATGACAGCCAGCCTTTCCATGGCCTCCGGCAAGGTCAGACGGCCCTTTACATAGGCGCGGGAAAGGTCGTTTACCGCAGCTACCTTACCTAAGTGCAGGGAGCGCTTCTTTATCCTGTACACCAAGGTCACCACCTGCCCGGTTTCATCCTCCGCGGAAGCGAACAGCCCTGTAGGCAGCGCGAAGGGCTCGCCCGAACGTGTGGACGCGTTCATTATCCGTTTCATGGTATCCTCGACGCGGTAGGTCTCCGCGCCGCTTTCCATCATTATCTGACCCGCCAGCACCGCAAGCTGCATCACTTGTTTTGTTGACAAAGTTATCACCTGTTCCGGGTTTCTGTTGTTCGTTCGCGGATATAGCATATCGTATCCTTTATAAGTATAACACAAAGGACCCAATTTGCATAATATTTAGCCAAAGGCATATAATGTAAAAATCGCGTGGAGGGACTGCGATGAATGCGACAATGTACGACTTGCGTCAGAAAGAAGTCATAAATATCAGGGACGGCTGCCGGTTTGGATTTATTTGCGACCTTGTTATCGACACGGACGAAGGCTGCGTCGAAAAACTGATTGTGCCGGGCCCGGGGAAGATTTTCGGGTTCTTCGGCGTCGAACAGGAATACCACATACCTTGGGACAAGGTGAAACAGATCGGCGAGGATATCATATTAGTCGATGTGGAAACCTCAAAAATTGCCGTGAACTGCTGAAGAATAAGCCTGCCTGAAAATAAAACCCCCTGGACGGGGGTTTTTGTTTTCAGGTCGTTTTCATGTCATTTTGCGAAGCGCGGCCCGTTGTTTCAGCAGAATAGCCATGAGCCCCGCTCCTGAAATCAGCATAACAATACGCACGTATATCAATACGCCGTTACTTGTGCGCGGGTTTGTTTTAGGCTGCACGCTGACATTGCCAAGCGGCACGCCGTTTTCATCGACCTCTATCCAGCTCGTGCTTCCATCATCCGCCCGCACCGGTGAATAATAACCCAGAAATTCTCCGCTTGCGGACATCTGCCTGTAAACATCTGGTATGTCTGTCAGCTCCATACCCTCGGGCAGGGTTTCTGGCAAGGCTTCGGCCGGCGTCTCGACCGGGGGCGTCTCCGGAACTTCGTACAGGGTTTCCCCGCCTGGCGCGCTCTCAAAAGGCGGCGGCGCCGGCTCGAAACCCGTGCCCAGCCCTGCCGAAAGATCACCATTGTTCATATTTGCGCCAGCATTATCCGGGGTTGGCGTTGGGGTATCCGTCAACGCAGAAATCATGGCCGGGGTTGGCGTCGATGTGGGGGTCGGCGTCGGGGTTGGTGTTGGTGTCGGCGTTGGGGTCGGCGTTGGGGTCGGGGTCGGCGTTGGGGTCGGCGTTGGGGTTGGGGTCGGCGTTGGGGTTGGCGTTGGGGTCGGTGTGGGGGTCGGCGTTGGCCTTCTCGTCGGGGTCGGCGTTGGCGTTGGGGTCGGCGTCGCGGTTGGCGTGGGTTCGCCGGCTTCAGCCGCCCATTTTGCGTACAAAGTCACATCCTCCGCCTCGGTCAACTCAAACTTATCGCCCGCGGCATAAACTTCCCCTGTTCCTTCACTGTCCCTAGTCCATCCTTCAAAAACAAAACCCTCCATGCTTAGGCCATCAGCCTCCAGCACTGTCACTTCATTATCAGTATTATCAGCATTATCAGCATTATCAGGGGCGGGGCTTACATAGCCTTTGTCATCTACAGGCAATGTTCCTTCGCCGCCGTTAGTGTCGTAAGTCACCCTATAGCCAAACGCGAGAAGTCTCTGTCCCGTTCCTGTAATATTGGCTTTATAGTTGCTGTCATCGGTTATATCTATTATGTTACGCGTAATACCGTTGTATGCGGCGGTAAGGTATTTGCCGGCAATATTACCAGCGGCTAAAGCAAAATACAAATAATCCGCCGGATAAGCAAAAGTCACATCAGCGGAGCCATCGCCATAGGCCAGCGTCATCTCGGCGCCCGGCTCCCCAAATTCGGCCAGCATATCCACAGGCCCGTCAAACCCTGCGTTTAAGTCAAACCCAGAAACCAATGCGGCTACAGCCGGCTGCTGGTCGGAAAACGCCAAGGCCGTGACGCCGTTTCCCACCGTTATGTTGCCCTTTATAGCCGCTTCGCCGCTTCCGCCCTTAACAGTCAGCGTGCCGGCGCCGTCCACAGTGACTACAGCGCCTCCCACCGCCTCTATGCCAGCGTTGAAGTCATAGGCGGTCAGGGCGCAATCACCTGTGATGTCAATAGACACGTTACTTGAAAGAATTTTTATCGCAGGCGCGTCTACATACGAATCCGGCCCGCTGTTGCCGATTATCACATTCTCCAGTTTAACGGTTGTATCCGCGTCTATTTCTACGGACAGTCCTTCCCGCGCGCCCCGCAGCAAGTAGTCCATCCCCTGGTTCAGCTTCAGTATAAACCCTTGGCCGGAAGGCTGATACGTATATATCATGGTTTCGGCCTCGTCTAAATTCGTAAGGTCCAACTCAAAAGGAGACGCTTCTATGAATTCCGGCATCATCTGAAACAGCTCCGCGCCAAACATCATGACAGGTTCAGCAAGTTCCAGGTCTTCGGTCGGTTCCGAGTCTTCCGCTTCACCGTCTTCAGCCGCCTCATCGCCACTGTTTTCCGCATCCTCCTCAGTTGCCTCCTCGCCGGATTCTTCATTCTCGTCTTCACCTGTGGATTCGCCGGATTCGCCGTCTCCGTCTTCTCCCGTAGTTCCGCCGGATTCTTCCTCGCCGTCTTCTCCCGTAGTTCCGCCGGATTCTTCCTCGCCGTCTTCTCCCGTGGATTCGCCGGATTCTTCCTCTCCGTCTTCTTCCGCAGTTCCGCCGGATTCTCCGTCTCCGTCTTCTTCCGTAGTTC
>JAISYE010000280.1 GCA_031297485.1 Clostridiales bacterium | reverse complement strand
CTAACGATGGTTTGTTCGTTGGCCCCGATAGTCGAGCTTGCTCGACGCAAACCCCGCTGGGGACCTAACGATGGTTTGTTCGTTGGCCCCCGATAGTCGAGCTTGCTCGACGCAGCGTTTTTTGACGCGGGTACACCCTTTTCGCTAAGGCGTGTTTGAAAATTCCTTAAAACGCGAAATTTCGAATGAAACCGCCGCAATGATAGCCGAGCTTGCTGGACGCTTCGCGCCGCGTCGAGCAAGCTCGACTATCGGAATCCAGTTTTCAAACACGTCCTAAAGGAATTGTTTATTTTTTTCTGTAGGAGCGAACTGCGTTCGCCCGCACCGACAATCCGATTAATTCCGTCAAGGACGAAATGCTCAAGTCCGCGCGGGCGTAACCAGCGGCAGGGCCTATACCAACAGCATAAAATCCGCCGTCCTTGGCTGCGTCAATACCCGCCGCGGCGTCCTCCACAACGGCGCAGGAGCACGGCGGCAAGCCGATAAACTGCGCCGCCTTCAAAAATACTTCGGGGTCGGGTTTTGAACGCGATATGTTGTTGCCGTCCGATACAGCGTCAAAGTAACCCGCCAGCTTTGTGCCCGCGAGTATCACATTGGCGTTTCTGCTGGACGAGCCAATGGCCAATTTTAAGCCTCCGGCCCGCAGCGCCTCCAGCACTTCCCGCGTGCCCGCCTCAACAGATTCGGGAGTAAGGCCGCTTAAAAGAGACCGGTATATTTCATTCTTTTCAAAGGCGAGCTTCACCTTTTCGTCAGCCGTCAAATCAAGCCCGGCGCTGCTTAAAATGATGTCCAGACTCTCCATGCGGGACACGCCGCGCAAACAGTTGTTCAGGGTTTCGTCAAACGGCGCGTTAATCCTACCCGCTACTTGTTTCCACGCTTTATAGTGAAACTTGTCGGTAAACACCAGCACACCGTCTAAGTCGAAAATAATACCTTTAATAACCATAAGCTCACCGCCTTCCGCACTTGCCGCTAACGCAACAGGTAGGTAACGGTTCCCTTACAGCCGCGTGTCCCATTGTCCCAGAAAGGCGTCCACAGGGCTTTTGCCCTTAAACTCGGACCTGCCGGTCAGCTTGCCGATAAGCGCGTCAAGCACAACATCGCTCGCCCCAAACGTATTTATATACGTCTTTACGCGCGGTACGTCCAGCAGGTGATACGGGTTCTCCAGCGAAATAAATATCGTCGGCACGGCGTTAATATACATGGGCACGTTCGCCCCCATTGGCTGCGCCCACTCGATACGCACGGAGGTTTGGTTGGACTTGGTGGCAAGCTCGGCCGAATAAATCAGCAAATCATACTTGTCAACTATTTCGGAATAACTCGCGAACATTCCTTCAAGGGCTGGCTTAGACTCAAATACCTCAACCTCAAACCCGCACTCGCGCAATTTTTTGACAAAAAGCTCGTTGTAGCGGCTATTCCCAAACATGCTGAACCCTGTCGGGTCTATAGGATAAAAGAGCACGCGTCTGTGTTTTTCCGGACTTATGGGCAGCAAGTCTTGGATGTTCTTTTCAAGCGTAATACACTTGTCCGCCACTTCCCGCGCTATAGCTTTATGCTCCTCGCTGCCAACCACATCCGACGCCCGGCCCGTAGCGGCAGGCTTCCTGTGAAGCCCGGCGGCCGCTTTTACCGCTAAAATCCGCGTTACAGCCTCGTCAAGCCGCTCCCATGTAATAACGCCGTCCTTTATACCCTCGCGCATATATTCGAAATCTTCTTCCAAATTCTTGGCGAACAAGAACATGTCACACCCCGCCGCAATGCTGAGCGGTACGGCCTTTTTCCTGTGCAGCGGTATCATAAAACCGTTCATTGAGCTGGCGTCAGTCACTACCATGCCGTTAAAGCCCAATTTCCCGCGCAAAAGCCCTGTTATCAGTTCATATGACAGTGTGGCAGGCAGAATTTCCCCGTCTTTAAGCGCCGGGTTAAGGGCCTTTGAATAAGCGGGCTGCATAATATGCCCCGCCATCACCGTTAACGCGCCTGCCGCAATAGCCGCTTTATAGACCTCGCCGTAAGTTTTGTCCCAATCCTCAACAGAAAGTGAGTTGATTGACGTGACAAGGTGTTGGTCGCGCTCGTCGCACCCGTCGCCAGGGAAATGCTTGACCGAGGCCGCGACGCCGTGGGACTGCACCGCCTTCACATATTCCGCGCCGAAATCCCGCACTGTTTCGAAGTTTGAGCCGTATGTGCGCGTGGCTGTGATGGGGTTGCGGAAATTGCAGTCAATATCAATAACCGGGGCAAAGGCCCAATTAACGCCTAAGGCCGAGGCTTCCGCGCCGACCACTTCGCCCAGCGCCCGGGCGTATCCCGCATCGCCTGTGGCGGCTATTTGCATTTGCGTGCCAACCTTTGTGCCGCTGACGGTCATTCCGTCGCCGCCAGACTCAAGGTTTGCCGCAATAAGCATTGGAATTTTAGAGTATTCCCGCAGCAAGTTCACGGTGGAAATAAGTTCCTCATTGTCCGCCATTGGCCGGCACATCAGCCCGCCCGCGTGTAAATCCTCGGCGAAATGCCTCAGTACATTCTCGTCGTCATTGTACGCAACAAGACAAAAAAGCTGCCCTATCTTCTCGTCTTCCGTCATGCCGGCCAGCGTGTCATTTACCCACTTTGCGCCTTCCGCGTCAAGGCCGAAGGGCTTTGCCGCCAAGTCAATCTTCATTTATCTGTCTCCTCTCCAAAATCATGCGTGCTTTTAGCCATCCCCTGATTGCCGCACCGTTTGTTGAATACATCAGTATCAATATCATCAGGAATGACGTCATCAGGGACCTTGCCTGCAGTGAAACGCCGACGCTTGACAATCCCTGGGTAATAAGGGCCGACGTTAAACAACCCACCACAATGCTGATATTCTGTTCGCAAAACCCAGACATAAGCCCGCCGATAAACAGCGGCAGCATAGCGCTGAATATGGCGCCAGAGGTGGAAAGGTTCAACTGGGGGGATTGGCTGCCGTTGTAAGATATTCTTAAGAAACCGACAACAGCTATTAACGCGCCGCAAATCACGTAACAAATCAAGGCGTTGCTTTTTTCGTTCAAGCCTGTGTCCACCGCTATTTTCTGTCCAAACTGTATGGCGCGGTAGTTAAAGCCGAACCGCGTATAGTTAAGCAACACGTACATAACAGCCAAGCCGGCCGCCAATAAAACAAACATGAATTCTACGCTCGCGCCGCCCAACAAGGCGGGGTTAAGGGAAATTTTTACCCCGCTGCCTCCCGAAAGCGCGAAGCTAAGCCCTTCGTATGCCAGCGCCACACCCAGCGAGGTTATCATCGGCGGCAAATTAAACAATAGGTAGAGCAGGCCGGACACAGCGCCCAGTACCGCGCCTGTCACAATAAACACAACAAGCATGGAAGCCCAGTTGCATTGAAGGGCTATAGCCGCTTTGCCGCCAATTACAGCCGCCAGCACAGCGACAGAGCCGAGCGAGAAGTCGAACCGCCCCGCAAACAGATGCAGGCCCAGCGCAAAGGCGGAAAACACCGATATTGTGACAGAGTACAAAAAGGCCCTTAACCCGCCCTGGGCCGCCCAAAAGGAAACGCCGTTAACAGCGCAGGCGGCGAGCACAACCGCCAGCGTAAAACATGGGATAATAAGCGTTAATCCTATATTTTTTAACAAACGGGGCCGGAACGCCCGGATTTTGCCGTGAGAAGCGCGGTTCATAACAGGAACCTCCTTGTCTATTGATGCCCATGCCTATGGGGCTCTGCCCCCCACCCCGCAAGGGACTTCGCCCCTTTACCCCATCTTTCGCGCGTCAGATAGCCGAGCTTGCCCGACGTAAAAGGGATTATTTGTTTTTTTCTTAAGTTCGCGCTTGCTATTGATGCCGCGCTTTCAATTCCTCGTACCCGAAGCCGGCAAATTCCGCGAAACTCTCCCTAGTTACCTCCGGATGAAGTCTAACCAAGTACTGCTCAATTAAAGCCTTGTTAAAGGCGGGATTCGCCAGGTCGTCCAAAGCGGCTTTTTCGTTAAATTCCTCAAGGGACGTCGCCGTCCAAAAAGGCGCGGGCAGGCGCGGGCCTATTCCGTCCGCGGTGCGCACTACGTCCGCGTGGCCGTCTATAGCGTTCATCAGGGCTGCCACGCCAGGACCAAGACTGGAGGGATATTTCCCGGCCAAAAAGCTCAAAATGCCGGCCTCGAAGGATGCCTTAGTGGTTGGCGTAAAGGCGCCCACCTCGCTCATTTTCGCGCCTTGTATGCCCATGCCGTTAAGCAGGGTGTTCACATCCTGGCTGCCTTCCGCCCCTATAAGAACGGTATCGAAGGTCTTGCCGCTTACCGCCTGGGTGAACCTGTCGTTAAACGTGGCGTCCAGAGCCTCATAGCCGTTTAAACCGTAAATAGTCGTAATGTTAAGCCCCGACGCGCCGCTTGCGAACTCGCCGATGCCCGGCCCCGTAACGACGCTGTTGGATTCCGGCGGAGTATATACCGCGCCCGCCTCTACCAGCGCGTCTCTGATACCCTCAAAGCGCTGGACGTGCATGTCCGAGGGTATATAAAGCCCCAGCAAAGCGCCGAACACCAATATATCCTTCGCGCCGCCGGCGAGGAAAAATTCCGTTGCGGAACGGGCGGCCGCATATTCGTCCTCAAGGGACGGACCCATTGTCCCTAAATAATAGGGCAGACTCTTAACCTGCTCATAATCCGCCATTGTTGACAACCCGCTGGGCCGGACATACCAAACGCCTAGTTCGTTGGCTTTTTCAATAGCGGCCGGGGTATCCACTATGCCCAAGATGCCCTGGACGCCCGCCAGCTTCAATTCCTCCACAGCTGTTACAGCAGCCTCCGCGTCAAGTCCGGGGGCGGGGACAAACTTAAAATCAATGTTAAGCGCCGGCCCTGCGTATTGCTGCAGATAGTTGTTCCATTCAATCTGTTCTACCGCGGTATCGCTGAATGGTATAACGCCAATAACATACTTGCGGCCGTCGTCCTGAATCTCATTGCCGCCGCCGCTTGCCGCGCCGGGTTCCTGCGAGCCGCCGCATCCCGCCGCCGCGGCGCACAGCGCGCCTGTCAGCACAATGGCAATTAACTTTTTAAATCTTTTCATAGTAAAATTCCTCCTGATTTTTATTTTTTCTGCCGGCCGATTCCCCATACCTGCGAACTTAAGGCTTGGGAAAAGTCAAAAGATTAATACCAACGGACACTTCACCGTTGGGGGCCTAACGATGGTTTGTTCGTTGGCCCCGCTGCGTCGGGCAAGCTCGACTATCGGGGATTTCGCCCCGATACCGGATATTCCGGCCCGCAGCCGGCCCCGGCCGAACTTGCTCGGCGAAGGCCCCTTCTTAAGTGCGGCGGGTGCAGCCTTTTTTGGCGCTGGTACAGCCTTTTCAATAAAAGGGATTGTTTATCTTTTCTTAAGCCCGCGCCTATGGGACCCGCTCCCCCACGCCTTAAAACATCTCCGCCCGGGACAGCATCTTTTCCCTATAAGAAAAGGACGCCACAAACACCACAAGCAAAAACAGCACCGCTTTATAAACTTGGCTTAATCCCGCCGAAACACCCAGCATGGTCAGTATCTGTGAAAACAGCACCATTGAAAACGAGCCGATAACGCCCGCCGTGATCTTACTGTACGCCCCGCCTGACAGAGGCATACCGCCGAACACAATAGCCATCATAACGTCCATGCCCAGCGAGGTGCCTGTTTCGCTTGAAACAGACAGCGACCGCGTAATAATAAGGAACGCGGCGATACCAACCGCCATACCGGAAATAACAAAGGTGATTATCGTCTGCCTTGCGACAGATATACCTGTCTGCGCGGCAACTTTCGGGTTCCCGCCGATTATTTTGTTTTGCTTGCCTATTTTAGTGTAGTTGAACAAAACAGCGCAAATTATAAAGAATACCACCATAAACGCCAGCCTCAGCCAAACGTTGTCAAGCGCCTTTACCGGAGCGGCAATTTCCGTGGGCACGCGCAAACTTGTCCGGCCATTCATCAGGATTTGAAGCACAGCGGTCAGTACCGCCATCATGGCCATTGTCATAATAAACACAGGCATTTTAAACACCGCCGAAAGCGTGGAGTTAATAATCCCAGCGGCAAGCCCCACCGCCAGGCATACCATAAACATTGCCAGCACGCCTGCCCCGGCGTTATACGCCATAATGCCCAAACAGACGGAAACGCCCGCGCCCATGCCCAGTGAGATATCGAAGGACCCTAAGGAGAAAATAAACACCGCGCCTGTTGACATAACCGCCATAACCGCCGCTTGGTTTATTATTGTCTGTATGTGGAACGCCGTCGGCTTGAAATCCACCACAAACAAATATATGACAGTCAATAACAGAAGGCCCGCAAAAGAGAGCGCGGGCTTAAGCCTGCTGATTATCCTCACGTCTCGCACATCCCTTCCTTATTAAACCATGTAGTCAATAATCTGAGCTTCTGTCAATGTCTCGGACCGCTCGAACTCTTTTGCTATCCTGCCGTCCTTCATTATAAGCAGGCGGTCGGACATGCCTATCAGTTCCGCCAGTTCCTCGGAAATCATTATTATAGACACGCCTTCCTTTTTCAGGCTGTACATAAGCTGGTACATGGCCTGTTTTACGCCGATGTCAATGCCGCGCGTGGGGCAATCCAAAATCATAATCTTGCTGTCCGCGCCAACCCACTTGCCAAAGACGACTTTCTGCTTGTTGCCGCCCGACAGCTGCCCCACCAATTGCCTGTCCGAGTAGCACTTTATCTGGAAACCGGCGACCTGCTTCTCCGAATAAGCCCTTTCGTCCTTGGGAAGAATGAAGAACCAAGCCTTTAATATTTTGTTAAGCCCAGCCGACACTATATTGTCGCGTATTGGCGCGCGCAGCACCAGCGCTTCGCTGTCCCTGTCCTTGGACACATACCCTATCGCGTGTTTCATGGCTGTGACGACATTTTTTATATGTGCGCCGTCGCCAGTGACAACCTCGCCGCCGTCCGGCTTCAAAAAGCCGAAAAGTACCTTGCCCAGCGGATGCATACCGCAATGTGACATACCGCCGATACCCAAAATTTCGCCTCTGTGCAAGTCAAGGCTTAAATCGTTAAGGGACTGGCCTGTCAAATGCCGCGCGGACAATACAACGTCCTCCGAGCGGCTGACGCCGTAGTCCGAGCGGTAGTAATCCCCTTGCAGCTCGCGGCCAATCATCAGAAGTTTTATAGCGGCAAGGCTGAATTCTTCCTTTTCAAGCGAGCGGATAACATTTCCGTCGCGCAAGACGGTTAAACGGCTGCAAACATTCATTACCTCCTCTATGTCGTGGGATATGAATATAACAGACCTGCCCGCCGCGGCCTGACGCTTCATAAGACTGTACAAAATACCGCGGCCGCGCTGGGAAACAGCTGTCGTGGTTTCATCCACCACAAAAACCTCGGGCTGTTTCGCCCAGACTTTGGCGATTTCGATAATCTTGCGGTCTTGCAAGTCCAGCGTAAAAGCAGGCAGGCTGGGGTCGATGTCGTCAACGCCGATGGAACGCAAAGCCTTTGCCGCCTCGGCGATTATCTGACCCTTGGTCAAAAATCCGAACTTACCGAACCTGCCCAACTCACCCAGCGCGATGTTTTCGGCAATGGTAATGCCCGCTATTACGCCGCTCTCCTGCACAATCATGCCAACGCCGCTGTTGAGTGCGTCAGTCATAGAAGATGGCCGCCAAGGCCTGCCTTTAAAAAACATCTCGCCCGAAGTGGGCGGTTGAATACCGGCTATGATTGACGTGACGGTAGACTTGCCCGAACCGTTTTCACCGATAAGCCCCAGCACCTCTCCCTGCCGCACCTGGATGTTTACTTTGTTAAGCGCGGTAACCACGCCGAATGTCTTAACAAGTCCGCGGACTTCAACAAGCGCAGGGCTGTTTTGTGAATTACTGCCCAAGGTCACGCCTCCTTTCCGGGGAATTAATTTAAAATTTGTGCTATAAACCTTTATATTCAGATAATAGCCTACAAAAAAGAAAGAGACAACGGCAATACTTATCCTCTTTTGCGCAAATTTTTAATATATTGTTTGAGGCGCGGCTGACCGGCGGACAAGTCATATGAAAATTCCGCGCATTAAATTTACAAAAATATTAAGCAATTGTGTGGAATCTATTGACAAAAAGGTAAATTTACCATATGCTTGTACTGTCACTGCAAGGATTTAACACAAAGCATAGAGAGGTATGGAAATGAACCGCGAACTCATAAATTCTAAAGGGCCCCTTCCCATGCGGCTGTCCGAGCTGAACCCGCCAGAGTCCGGCAAGACCTGGCGCGAGGAATTATGCCTGTTTTTGGTGATTTGGGGCGCCGCCGAGGTGATAGTAGGCGAAACGCGCTCGCTATTGAGGGATGAGGATATTATCGTTATAAACCCCAACGCTGTCTTTGAAATACGCTCGACGGACTGCGGCGCGCTGATGCTGTACATAGGTCTGGACGCGCTCGGCGGCGCGGACGGGCAGCCCGCCTTTGACTGCGACTCAAGCAAGGCGGAGGATAAAGCTGCCTTTTATACGCTAAAGCACCTTTGCGCGACTTTTTTGAAAGAGAACTCGGGCGGCACGGAAAATAACATTTTCTTTAACAATGCCCTGGCGTTCAGTATTTTGTCGGAATTGCAGAAATTTTTCCCTGTAAAGGAGAACACCGGCGCGGCAATCGCGGCAAAAAACGCGGACCGGATAAAGAGCATAATAAACGAAATAAACGCTCATTATCGCGAGGGCGTTACGCTGAAGGATTTAGCGCGGTCTCAGAATTTTTCGGTGCCTTATTTTTCCGCGTTTTTCAAGCGCTGCTTCGGCGTAGGCTTTACGGAATATTATAACGACTTCCGTCTGGAACGCGCTGTCAGCGAGCTTTTATCCTCGGAACAGCCGATAGAGAACATCGCGCACAATCATGGCTTTACTGACGTGCGCTCCTTTGTCGCGCTTTTCAAGAAGCGTTACGGACTACTGCCCAGCGCCTATCGCAAAGAAATGGCGCCGCCTGCAGGCGGAACCGAGTATGAAAGCGGGCTTTACACGCTTTCCAAATATCTGCCCCCGCCGCAAAATCAGCTGCCTGTCAGTAAAATGCCGGCCTCCGAAGAAAAGCGGGCAGACGCCGGCAAGATCAGCGTCCTTGGCGGAACCCCTCTGAAGCACACGTTCCGCGCGTTTACGTCCGTTGGCCGCGCTAAGGAACTGCTTTACGCCGACGTGCAGGAAATGCTTGCGGAATTTCAAAACGAGATAGGCTTTAGGTACATTAAATTTCACGGTATATTGTCGGACGATATGCTTTTATACGGTGAAAACGACAAGGGCGAGGCGCGGTATAGTTTTGTCATGCTAGACAAGGCTATAGACTTTTTAATGTCCATAAAGCTCAAGCCGCTTGTGCAGTTTTCCTTTATGCCAAAACGGCTTGCGTCCGACAAAGACGAAACGCTGTTTTTTTCTCCCTTTAACATCAGTATGCCCAAGGACCTGAACAAATGGCAGGGACTCATCAAAGCTGTTACCGAGCATTTTATTGAACGGTACGGGCTTAACGCGGTTAAGCAATGGCTGTTTTGCGTGTGGAACGAGCCGAATCTCATAATTTGGACCCCCCCCCCCCTCCTTCGGCGCAGACATAATTTTCGAGCTGTACAAATCCACGCGGGAGGCTGTTAAGCGCGTCCATAAAGGGCTTATGTTCGGAATGCCGGCGCTTGCCTACGACTCCAGCGTCAAGGAATGGGCGGCGAAATTTTTTAATATGTGCCGCCGCCATAATTGTATGCCGGATTTCTGCAATCTCCATTATTACGACAACGACCTTTCGGACGAGGACTATGATGAGCTTCAAAGCCTGCGGCACCAAACGGCCACGTCCTATGACGCGGAACTATTGATGAAGAAGTTCAGGCAGAACAGCAACGAAAATGCCTTCAAAAACGCGATACCCGCTATGCGCGCGATGTTTGACGCGATTGGGGCAGGCAGCCTGCCCATTTATATTACGGAGTGGAACATGACTGTTTCCCACCGCAATTTACTTAACGACACGTGTTTTAAGGCATGCTACCTTGCCAAAAATATTTTGGAGAACTACGACGCCATGGACAGCTTCGGGCATTGGTCTCTGACCGACCTTATAGAGGAAACGCAGCCGAGCAACGAGCATTTCCACGGCGGGCTGGGGCTGCTGACGCACAGCGGTATAAAAAAGGCGAGTTATCACGTGTTTACCCTTTTAAACCGCTTGGGAGACCGTTTAGTCAAGCGGGGCGACGGTTTTTTCATAACAAAGTCTCACGGTCATATACAAATAATATTGTACAACTACGAGCATTTTTCCCATCTGTTCGCAAGCGGCGAAACCTTTGATATGTCGTTCACAAAACGCTACGCCCCATTTTTGAAATTGGCCAAGCTGAACGTATCGCTTACGCTTACCGATTTGCCGGCAAAAAAATGCGTCATAAGGGAGCGTGTTCTCAACTGGAAACATGGCTCTGCTTTTGACGCATGGGTGGAAATGGGCGCCCGGCCGTTAAGCCCCGACGACGCGGCGTATCTGAAACGGATTTCCGTGCCGAAAATTTACCTGCGCGAGGAAGATG
>JAISYE010000279.1 GCA_031297485.1 Clostridiales bacterium | reverse complement strand
CCAATAATCGCCAAATCATCATACGCTTGAAAAAAATTAGCCGGAAAACACAAGTAATCCGCTTCGGCAGGAATCGGCAGCGATGCCGCAAATTCTTCAAGGGTTCCGGTCTTTTTCCCTAAGCTGGTTAAAGCCGTAAGGCCATATATTTGCGTGTTTTCGTTCATATCAATTTGGATTAGCGGCGATGCCGTGGCGGCAGCCATGCCTGGCACGCTAATTCCAAACGCCAACGCCGCAATAAGTAGTAGAGAAGCGATTCGTTTTTTTGACATTTAGTGTCCCTCCAGGATAAGTAGTTTTTTGAAATGTTACATATTTACTAAATTATTCTACCCCCCCCCCCGAAAAGTCAAGAGTTAAGTTTATCCATTTTTGTTATTAATTCATGATAATATCCTGTTGAAATTATTTTCTATAAAAAATGGACGATATCAGTTAATAATACACAAAACAGTCAAATTATAAATTTGTTAACGCAATAGCCATTAATGATCCTCTACATTAATGATCCTCTAATGAAAAGATGTTTTGCACGCGTTCGTAAATGAGATATTTTTATTCTTCAGAGCTATGGATGAGCGTTAAAAAATGGCAAAGACATAAAAAAACCGCCGTGTTTGCGCACGGCGGGATTTTTCGCCTAAGCCACCTTACAGCAGTCCCGCTGTCCAAAGCAGCCCGTTGCGGACCACCCGGCGGAAGCTCTCGCTGGCGTATACCTTGTTGTCGTGCCCGGAAGCGTAGCAGAATACGCGGCTTTCGCCGTACTGCCGGGTCCAGGCGATAGTTTTTATGCTGGTTGCGTTGTCCGTGCGGAGAACCGGCGTGTTGCCGCTTTCCAGCGGTTCCCCGATAGTGTATGTTTCGTCCGTAACGGTAAAGTCCGTAATTCCCGCGGTGATGGGGTGCTCGCCCACGACAAAGGTCCGTACCTCCTGGTCCTGATGATATTGAAACAGCCCGTCGGCGCCGCGTTCTCTCACGCCGGACACACGCGTAAACAGTTCCCACTTCTGAAAGGACAGCAGCGCGTGATGCAGCAGCATTATCCCCTGCCGGGTGGTTCCCAGGCGCAGACGCATATACTTATCCAGCGGGCTGTCCTCTGCGGGCGGGTCCCAATTCATGCTGTACCACAAAACCGTGTCGTAATTCATGTTGTTTATATCGTCCCGCACAAACAGGTCCACCGGTTGGACATAACACGCGCAGCCGGTGAAAGAATTCAGCATATGCTGAAAGCCGGCCACGTCGTAGGGGTGGTTTTCCACCAACACCGCCGCTTTAATTCCAAGGCTCATAAATACATCCCTCCGGGGCGCCTTTACCGGTATGCCTGCTCGCGCAGTTCCAGCAGGTACGCCAGGGTAGTGTCGGTTTCATATTTATAATCAATAGCCGGAGCGCCGTTTGTAACAACCCAGGGGCAGGCGGCCGAAACGCCCTTGTCATAACCCGCCTCGCGCAAAACGGCAAACAAATCGCTCAATATGGCCTTCCGGTTTCCCACATTGGGCTGGGAACCGCCGTCGCCCTGAATATGGACATTAAGGCAATAGGAGGGTTCCTTAAGAATGTCCGTAAGCGGCTGCTCCAATTTCAGGAAGTAATTTAAGTCCGCCATGACCTTCACATTGCCGCGTCCCGTCATTTTAGCGAAGGCGACGCCCTCCAGGTAGCGCGGGAACAGTGTATCCGGATCGGCCTCGGGTTCCAGCGCTATTTCCATTCCGTAACGGGCCGCGAAATCGGCCGCCAGGTTAATGGTACTAATCGCCTGGTCAACGGCCTTCGCGCGGCTGAAGCCCTCCTGCACGCGGAAATGTCCGCCCCAGGCGCCCAGCCAGCGGACGCCCAGTTCCGCCATACGGCGGATGGTCCGTTCCAGGGAAAAGGCCAGAAGCTCACGGTCATAATATTCGCCGCTCGCGCCGCGCCACGTGTTGCCAGGACCCAGCAGATGGCTTGTCACCGGCGTTGGGCGCCCGTCCGCCTCGTACATGTTCCTGTATGCCAGCCACTCTTTATCGGAAAGTATCGCGCTGCCGTGGATACTTGCCGGCACCTCAAAATATTCCCAGCCCCTGCTTATTTTCTCCAAGGGCACAACGTCTACCACAATGCCAATCTGAAACTGCTTACTCATAGTCATCCTCCATTAACAAGCCGCTAGTCCACATACCGGGCTGGATTGTCCGCCATGTAATCGGCGAAAGCCTTCGCAATGTCGGCGGTGGCAGGTGCGTAAACATCGTTTATATAGGCCGCGAGTTCTGAAAATTGCGCCTCACCGGTTACGTAGCGCACTTCCAGACTGTTCAGCGCCGTAACCTCGTCAGGGAACCGGATGCCTATTTCGTCCAGCATCTTTGTAAAAGCAAAATAACACTTGGTCGTGGCCGCGTCAGCTGCCCTGGCCTCTACAAGCCATTTCGCCGTGCCTTCGGGGGTAGACCCGCCCTGTATAACCGGCGCGTTACGGTAAGCGTTCGCCATCGCGAACATATTGCTTGTTACCTTCCGGCTCGCCTCAAATTGCTCGTCAGTCCGCTCCACCGCGCGCGTCTCAATATCGTAACTGTTGTAGTTCGCGCCCGCTATGCCCAATTGCATAAGAACAAACCCTTCCTCGCTGTTGGCGTAGTCCAGCACGCGAAGGGCCGCGTCCTGCTTTTCGGGCGACGACTGGGCGTTGACGTAATAGGCCATCCAGTTGGAGGGCGGCATGGCGTAAACCGGCTTGTCCCCCGTCTTAAGCACAAGCGGCGGGCAATATACATAGTCGTCCAGATTCAATAAATATTTTTCCAGTAAATTTGTCACATAGCTCTTTTCAGAAGCGCCCACAATACCCACACGGTTCTGCGCGAATTTTTCATAATTTTCCTCCGCGCCGTGGGTAATGAATTCCCGGTCAATTATGCCTTCCTCGTAAAGGGAGCGGATAAGCTGAATATAATCGGGATACAGGGACTTAAGGGAGCGCAGTTTGGCGCTGCCGTCCGCGTCCGGCATTCCGGCGTGCCAGCTGGATATGCTGTATGCCATGGAAAGAAAGTCATTGTGCAAATGCCATATGCCGGAATCCATAGAGGACTTCTGCGCGTTAAAGCTGGCGCCGAATGTGTCGGCCTGACCGTTGCCGTCCGGGTCGTTAAAGGTAAAGGCGCGGCAAACCTCTATAAATTCCTCGACAGTTATGGGTGCCTTTAAGCCAAGGGTGTCGAGCCACTTTTTGTTGATTACGTAGCCAAACTTGTCGTAGCTGTTCGGCTTGGGTATACCGTAAATCCGCCCATCATCCAAAAAAACACAGTCGCCGTATTGTTCCTCTGAAATATTGGCGGAAAGGTTGGGATATTTGGCGATTAAATCGGTTACATCCAGGGTGAGCCCTTCCTCAGACCATTGGGTGGCGAAAATGTCCGCGCCGTAATGCACCAGGTCCGGCATATCCCCCGTGCTTACCAGCATTTTTACGCGGTCACCGTAACCGTCCTGCGGGGGCGCCTCAATTTGCAGGCGGATGTTTAATTTTTCCTCAATGGCCGCGACCATTGGGTTATTTTCCAGCACAATCTCAGGGTTCAGCTGCAGGACCGCCGTAATTTCCACAGGCGCGGCAGTCTCCGCGGCAGGGGCGTTTTGAGCCGGAGACGCGGCAGCCGCCCCGCCTCCCGCGGATTCCGCGGGCGCGCCGCACCCACCCAGGGCGGACACGGCTGCCGCCAGCCCGACTAACAATGCGAGACATTTCTTAATCATTTCATGTTCCTCCTTTTTTTTCATTCCTTAACAGAACCAAGTGAAATACCTTTGACAAAATATTGCTGCATAAAGGGATAAATAGCCAAAATTGGAAGAATGACAATGACAATAGCCGCCATTTTAATAGTAAATGGATGGCTTTTGGCCTGGGCGGTGAGCATGGCCGTGACCGGGGAAACGGCGTCAGTGTTTTCCACTACCAGTTCGCGCAGCACCAAAATAAGCGGCCAAAGTTTCCTGTCGGAAATATACATAATCGCGGAAAAATAACTGTTCCAATAATTTACTGCGCTGAAAATAGTCATGGTGGCAATAGCAGGCTTTAAAAGGGGAACCATGACCGAAAACAGCACGCGCAGTTCGTTGGCGCCGTCAATCTTCGCCGCCTCTTCCAGGGAAACAGGAACGGAGGTTTTTACAAAATTTCTCATAAGGATAAGGTTGAACGCGCTGACGCAACCGGGCAGCACCAGCGCGAACACCGTGTTATGGATGCCCAGGCCCCGCACAAGGAGGTAGTTGGGTATCATTCCGCCGTTAAAGAACATGGTGAAAATAATCATTCCCATAATCAGCCCACGGCCCTTCAGGTCTTTCTTGGAAAGGGGATAGGCGGATATAACCAGCAGCATTACGCTTAAGGCCGTGCCCATAACCGTAACCGCCGCCGTTACCCTGTAACCGGAGTGTATCAGCGCGTAATCCAATATTTGTTTATACGCGGTTAAATCCGGGCGGGATGGAATAAGGCGCAGCGGGTCCGTCAGATATTCCTCATAAGACATAAACGAGACGGAAAAAACATACAGAAACGGCGCCAGACAGCAGGCCGCGAACAATGTGACGATAGCGAGGCTTGCCGCCTGCAAGGCCCAATCCTCTAAGCCGCGCGTTTTTCGGAATTTTTGCCGCCATAAGGATGGTTTGCCCGCCCCGCTGATTTGTCCGTTGCCGCGCCCAAGGGACACACCGCTGTTATGCTTGCGCGCAAATACATTTGACAAAGACCTAAAACCTTGGGGCCTAACGATGGTTTGTTCGTTGGCCCCAAACCCGCTGGGGACTCGTCTCCGATAGTCGAGCCTGCTCGACGCGGACTCCTTCTTAAGCGCATGAAGCGCGTCGGTTTTAATGTGGCAAATCTCAACGTTCACGAGTTTAGCTTGTTCGCCGGGTTCTTTATTGCCTGTCAAAATATCCCCTCCTCACCCATTAGTTTCGCGCCGAAATTGGCGAGCATAAGCAGGACAAACCCGACCACAGAGCTGAAAAGCCCGACAGTGGCGGCGAAAGAAAACCGCCCGTTAACTATTCCCAGCTTGTACGTGTAGGTTTCAAACACTTCCGCTACCGCCAGGTTGCTGGAATTTTGCAGCACGTAAATCTGCTCGAAACCGTTGTTCATTAAGCTGCCTATGGCCAGCAGCAGCAATATGACAATTGTGCCCTTAATCCCGGGGACCGTAATGTGTCTTATGCGCTGCAGGCGCGAGGCCCCGTCTATTACGGCCGCCTCATAAAGCTCCGGGTTAATGGATGTAACGGCGGCCAGGTAGATAATGGTGTCCCAACCCGCTGTTTTCCATATATGGGACACAACAGCAATACGCCGGAAATACTTCGCGCTTCCGAGGAAAAAAACAGGCTCGCCCCCCAGGGATTTAATGAAGGTATTAACAATACCCCAGGAGGGGGACAGCAGGTTAACCAATATACCGCCGATAACAACCCAGGAAATAAAGTAAGGCAGGTATATCATAGTTTGGGCGGCGCGGCGGTATTTAAGAAAGGGTATTTCATTAAGCGCCAGCGTCAGAATAATGGGTATGGGGAAGCAAACGACAAGGCGCAGCACGCTTAAGAACAAAGAATTTCCCAGTACGCGGTAAAAATCTTTAAGGGAGAACAGGTACAGAAAATTATCCAGGCCTACCCATGGGCTGCCCAGTATACCCTTGGCGAACTTGAAATCCTTAAATGTGATAATAAGGCCATACATTGGCGCGTAGTGAAAGACAATGAAGTACGCCACGCACGGCACCAGCAGCAGATACAGATAACGATTTCTCCAAAAATAGGCCCATCCGCCGGCTACGGCCCGGTATGGCGGGTGGGTGGGAGGCCCGTTCCGCGTTTTCATTCTTGCACCCCGCTTTCCGTTTTCAAGGAATGAAAAAAGTATAGCACTTGCCTAGTTTGGATACAATCAACAAAATAATTATGTTTTTTTAAACTATTTTCTATATTTTTATCCAGTATTGTTTTTTGTAATTGCTTTTTTAAATAAAACAGGGTCTTTCAAAAAAGAATCCAACTAAGGCCTGTTTGAAAATTCCTTAGAGCGCGAAATTTCGAATAAAACCGCTGCAATGATAGTCGAGCTTGCTCGAGGCTTCGCGCTGGAATACAGTTTTCAAACACGTCCTAACAATAACCCTCGGATAATTTACCGTTAGGCATAGTTCCCGCAAACATTCTTACTACACGCATTAAACCGCGTATTTTCAAGGATGTATGAAATGTGTAGCGCAAATTATTTTGCGCTACACATTTCATGAAAAGCCCTATTTAGGGCTTATCCCTGAATAAAGTAGGAGGGCTTAAATACTGGATTTACTAAAACACAGAAATGGCGCAAAATCAGCATTCCTGTCTATTAAGGGATAGGCTCTTAGTCAGGTTTCGGGCTTGTAGTGAGAAAAAAGGGCGGGAACTAAGGGTTAGGCTTTGTCCGTTGGCGGCGAAGCCGCGTTTTCGCGAAGCGAAAAT
>JAISYE010000278.1 GCA_031297485.1 Clostridiales bacterium | reverse complement strand
CGGGTTCCCGTCTCCCTATCCCAAACGCCTTCATTATTTCGCGATAATCCGTATTAAACAGCCGCACGTATTCCTTCGCGTCCTCTACCGTGTGTATGCCGTTTTCTACCCAGTCTATGGCCACCTTTTCAAGGTATCGCATATTCCTGTGGCCATTGGACACACAATAGGTCAGCAGGAATTTTATAACGTCAAATGGCAGCCCCAGCCAATCATACATGCCGTAGAGGGTGTCAAGGTCGTTGTATTGCAGCAGCTTGCCCAGCTCTTTTTCCGCGTACGCGAACAAGTGAGAGACATCCTTGTTTACTTTCTTGCAGGTCTCAAGCTCCTGCAAGTTGTACTGCGGCCGCTTTTCCATTATTACCGCCCGCTGCGCCGGTTCGGGAGCTTCCTTCGTGGCCGGAGTTTCTTTCGTGGCCAGAGTTTCTTTCGTGGCCAGAGCTTCCTTCGTGTCCGGAACGTCCGGCGGGGCCGGAACATCCGGTTGGGGCGGCGGAGCCGGCGCTTCTGATATAGGCAGAAATTCTAATTCAAACTCTTCGCCGCCGCTGCCGTTAAGTTTTATCAACCCTGTCTTTTCCCAATACTTTAACGCCCGGAACACCTCCGGCTCGAACAAGCTGAGCACGCCCGCCGCGTCGGCGCAGGTAAGCGCCTCCCCCGCCCGCCGCGCGAAAAACAAATACACCACCACATAGGATGCCGCCGCGTCCGGCATGTAACGATCAATAAACGCATTCGGTATTATCGTAAAATCTGTCAGACTATTACGCCCGATCTTTATACTTGGCATTCTGTTTTCCCCCCTTGTTCCATCCTATCGTAGAGTTATGCACCGGAAACTGTGGATTATGTGGATAACTCGCGTCGGATAAGCCGCTCGCCAATTATATTCACGTCTCCCGCCCCCATAGTTATCAACATATCCCTGTTGATACATCTCTTATATATATATTCTTCCGCCGCCGCCAGCGTATCGCAGTACACCGCGTCCACGCCGTTGGCCCGCAGCGCCTCCACAAGACGGCTGGAATGCACTTCGCCCGTATCCCGCTCCCTCGCGGGATAAATATCAGTCACCACCAGCTTATCCACAAGCCCGAACGCTCTGCTTAATTCGTTAAACAGTTTCTTTGTGCGCGAAAATGTGTGCGGCTGGAACACACACCATAAATTATTGTGGCTGATGTTCTTCGCCGCCTTTAGGGTGGCCTTTATTTCAGTAGGATGGTGCGCGTAGTCATCTATTACTGTTACGCCCCCAAACTCGCCCTTGCGCTCAAACCGCCTGCGCGTGCCCTCAAAACCCGCCAGCGCCCCCGCGATTGTCTCGGGGCTTACCCCTAGCTCGAACGCGGCGGCCCAGGCCGCCAGAGCGTTAAGGGCGTTGTGCCCGCCGGGCAGCTTGAGGGTCTGGCGCAGAAGTTTCTCGTGTCCCCGCCACACGTCAAAAGATACGGCGCCCTCCGGCCCGCGGTCAATTCCGTCCCCGCCGGAGGCTCCGTCCCCGCCGGAGGCTCCGTCCCCGAAGGTTATACCGGAAGCGCGCCAAAGGCATTCGCCAGCCCCGCCGGACGTTCCGGTCCCGCCGGACGTTCCGGCCCCGAAGGTAATAACCTTGCACTGCGAGCCCTCCGTAAGGCGTTCCAGTTCGGGAACGCCGCCGTATACGACCAGGCTGCCCGTTGGCCTGATGTTTTTAATAAAAGCGGCAAAGGATTCACGAATGTGCCGCAAGTCGCGGAAATAATCCAAATGGTCCGGCTCGATATTTAGAATTATACCAGTATGCGGGTTAAAATTCAAAAAGCTGTCGTAATATTCGCAGGCTTCCACAATAAAATATTCCGAGCCGCCGCAACGAAAATTGCCGTTTATAGATGGCAAATAGCCACCTACTGAAATTGTGGGGTTCCTGCCCGCCGCAAGGAATATTTCCGCCAGCATGGCGGTTGTGGTGGTCTTGCCGTGGGTGCCCGCCACACAAACGGGAAAGGTATAGTCCTCCATTAAGGTGCCAAGCAGCTGTGCCCGGTCCATGACGCGCAACCCGTTTCGGGCCAAAGCCTCGGCCAGCTCCGGGTTATCCCGTTTAACCGCCGCCGTGTACACCACAAGGTCCGTGTCCGCCGCGATGTTTCCCGCGTCATGGCCGATTGCCACCGTCACGCCCGAGGCTTTCAGACGGTTTGTAAACAGCGACTCCTTTATGTCCGAACCAGTCACAGCGTATCCCCCGCTATGTAAAATTTCCGCCAGTCCGCTCATACTTACGCCGCCTATGCCTATGAAGTGGATATTTTTATAGCCGCCCAATTTTTTGTATTTCATGTTATTTACCTCATTTCTTAATTATTATATATTACATTTTATCCGACGGCAAGCCTTTTTAATCAAATAGTCGAGCTTGCTCGGCGAATATGCGGAATACCTTTATGATATTGCGGGCGAACACAGTTCGCCACTACCAGCAAATTCCTTTGTAGGGGCGAACTGTGCTCGCCTGCTGTACTGCGGCATTAGTGGTTACAACTGCCGGCCAAAAATATTTATTTAAAATATCGACGGATATATCCAGAGAACAGAGGGCAAGTGGGGCAATTTTGACACTTTTACCGCTTTTTGTCTTTTGATGGTGTAGAATATGTCAATAACTTTGAAAAAATCTCATAAATGTAACAAAATTATCGCGAGAAAATGTCTTGTTAGCATAAGGGCAAAAGCAGCCCAAGGGAAAAAACCTTGGGGCCTAACGATGATTTGTTCGTTGGCCTCAAACCCCGCTGGGGATATTCATCCCCAGACCCCTTCTTGTGGGGGCGCAGCCCCCAAACCCCGGCCCTCTCCGGGAGGCAGAGGTGCGGGTAAACCGCACCCCTGGTAAAAGGGTTTTGGGCTTCTGAGGCTGTCAAGGGAAACCCCACCCTTGACAGCCGTGTAGTCTGGAGTCTTTAGTCACGTGTTCCGCAGACAGAAGTAAAGGCAAAACCTTCTGCCGCAGTTTTCGATATAAAACAGGAAATCTATGTCAAGGCGCGCCATGCACGGCGCACTAGCGGGAGTTTAAGACTTTAAAAAAAGGAAGTGTTAAAAACGGCTTGTAAAGCCTTTTTCGATGCAACAAATGTAGGTACAACAATTTTATTAAAAAATAATTGATTTTATATGCTGTTTATGCTAAAATGCGTTTATTATAAATTATTTGGAGTTGTACCTACATGGCTTATCTTCGTAAAAATGTATCTAAAGGGATCGAATATTGGTCGCTATGTGAGAACAAGCGTGTTGAC
>JAISYE010000277.1 GCA_031297485.1 Clostridiales bacterium | reverse complement strand
CTAAAAGATGGGTTCTTCGGCGAGCACGCTCGACTATGGGGGGCCAACGAACAAACCCTCGTTAGGGCCCCTGCGGGGTTGGGGGCCTAACGCTGTTTTGTTCGTTGGCCCCAAGGTCTTAAGGTTTTGACCTTCCCCATTCCTTAAAAAGGCTCTACCCGCATCAAAAAGCGCTGTTACTCACCGCCTTTAAGAAGGGGTCTGGGGGCGAAGTCCCCAGCGGGGTTTGGGGCCTAACGATGGTTTGTTCGTTGGCCCCAAGGTTTTGCTAACGCCTAAATCGCCCGTGTCGCTTCAGCCAGCCAAAGCTGCTCACTAGCCGTGAGATGCGGGGCGAGCCTTTGGTAAACCAGCGCGTGGTAGTCGTTAAGCCAGCGGCGTTCCCCTTCGTCCAGCAGACCCGCGTCAATCCCGTTCAAATCAATGGGGCAGTAGGAAATAACTTCAAATTTCAAGAACCTCCCAAAGGCGTTTGTTACGTGCTCCACCACTTTAAGGGTGTTTTCCGTGCGTATGCCGTATTCGCCTTCAATGTACACTCCCGGCTCGTCTGTGATAATCATGCCCGGCGTAAGCGGCGCGCCGCTGGGCCGCAGACTTATACCGCAAGGCCCCTCGTGTACATTCAGGAAAAAGCCTATGCCGTGCCCCGTGCCGCTTTTGTAGTCCATCAAGTTATCCCACATGGGCACACGCGCCAAAACGTCCAGATTCGTGCCTGTAGCGCCGTAAAGAAATATAACCCTAGCCAGCGCTATGTGAGACTTTAAAACTAAGGTGAAGTCCCGCCGCATCTTCTCGGAAACAGCGCCAAGCACGTAGGTGCGGGTAATGTCCGTTGTTCCGTCGTAATAACTGCCCCCGCTGTCAACCAGCAGAAACCCTTCCGGCTTTATAACCGCGCAGCCCTGTTCCTTTGGCGTGTAATGCATCATAGCCGCGTTGGCCTCGTATGCCGCTATGGTCGGAAAACTAGGCTCGAAAAAATTCTCGCCCTGTCCGCGCAGTTCCGATACCTTGCGCGCTATGTCCCACTCCGTAACCTTTCCGGATTGGACGTTTTCCCGCAGCCATCTTTCAAAACGCACCATCGCCACCCCGTCGCGAATGTTGACAAGGGTAAGGTTCGCCAGTTCGGTCTCGTTCTTCACTGCCTTCATTTCAGCGGTAAGGTCCGGCGTACAGTGCTGTATGTCGCAGCCAGCCAGCGCTTGTAAAAAACCGCAGCCTGTTTTCTCCGGGTTAAGCAGCGCAACAGGCTTGCCATCCCGCCATTGCCGGCAAAACTCCTCCGCATACCCCCGCGCTTCGTCCAGGGGCTTTAATATTACCCCATCCCGGCTGAGAATATAGCGCACTTCCGCAGTCCTGTCCAGGTCAGTGAATAAAACCGCGCGTTCGTAATCTATACTCGCGAAAGCCTCAAAAAAAACCTTGCCCGGCATATCGCGTCCTCGCAGGTTATACAGCCAGGCAATATCGTCCGTAGAGGAAAGTATATAAATATCAGCGCCCCGTTCGCGCATTTTCTGGCGCAGAGCCTCTAGTTTCTGACCCCGGCTGGCGCCGCAGAACTTTACGTCGTGGTCAAATATCGGCTCCTTGGACAGCGCCGGCCGGTTTTGCCATATTTCCCCCACAAGGTCGCAGTCGGATTTCAGCGTGACCCGCTTGTAACGTACCAGATTGGATAAATTCAACGCCTGCGCCACGGAAAAGGTCCGGCCGTTAAAGCCGATTGTCCCGCCAGGCGGCGCCGCGTCCTTCGCGTAGACGGGAAAATCCTTAACATCAGGCTCGGCCGCCCGATACAGCTTAAAACCCGAGCCAGCAAGCTCGAGCATGGCTTGGATATAGTAACGCCCGTCGGTCCACAGCCCAGCTTCCCGCGCGGTTACAACCGCCGTGCCCGCCGAGCCCGTAAACCCCGTCATATAACACACCTCGTTCCAGTAGTCCGGCGTGTTCTCGCTTTGGTGCGGGTCGTTCTTCGTAATAATGTACACGTCAATACCTTGGCGCGACATATGTTCCCTAAGCTGACATAATTTTTCGTTGGCTGACATAACAAACCCTTCCTTAGGATGTGTTTGAAAACTGGATTTCAGCGAGAAATTACAGCGGTTTCATTTGAAAGTTCGCGCTTTAAAGAATTTTCAAACACGCCTTAAATAATATAATATTACAATCAATTTTAACCTATACTAAAAACAGACGCAAATTTCTTGTAAACAGTCTTGCGGATTTATATCTGTTCCTGATATACTGTATAAAGTCGCGGCAATAAAAAGATTTAGCGCCATACTATTTGGGGTACAGCCCCCAAGGGGGAACTAAGACTAACTACAATTTCAAGGAGGGCACTATGAGCGCCACAAATTTCGCAACGCATATTTTGGATGACTATGACGCAATGAGCCGCCGCGCGTCGGAAATATTAGCGTCAATAATAAAATCGAAACCAGAAGGGGTATTAGGTCTGGCTACCGGCTGGACGCCTGTGGGCTTGTATCGTGAGCTGATAAGAATGTACAACAACGGCTCGTTGGATTTTTCGCGTCTTACAACCTTTAACCTTGACGAATATTATCCAATTAAACGAACAAACCCGCAAAGCTATTACAAGTTTATGCAGGACCATTTATTTAAATATGTAAATATACAACCAGAACGTATAAATATACCAAACGGCGAAACCAGGGACCCGGCAGGCGAGTGCGCTGCCTATGAAAAAAAAATCCAGCAGGCGGGCGGTATGGACCTATTGCTGCTAGGTATCGGAGTAAACGGCCACATAGGTTTTAACGAACCCTCGGACTGTTTCCCAAAGGGCACGCACCTTGTGGCGTTAAGCGAGACCACAATCGAGTCCAACTCGCGTTTCTTTCAATGCAACTCCGACGTGCCGCGCAAGGCGATTTCCATGGGTATACGGACAATAATGTTCGCGCGGAAAATCTTGATTATCATGAGCGGCGAAAAAAAGGCGGAGGCAGTATCCGCCATGCTGAACGGCCCCATAACCTCGGCTGTGCCCGCCTCTGTTTTGCAGCTGCACCGCGATGTTACCGTGGTTATGGACAAGGCGGCGGCTTCAAAAATTGCGTGAACTGCCCCTGGGTTTTAGGGCTCTTAAGCGCGTAAGGGCTAAGGCGTAAAACCTAAGACCTAAAACCTAAGGCCTAAGACCTTGGGGCTCTGCCCCAAACCCCGCTGGGGACTCGTCCCTAGACCCCTTATCAAGGGCGGCGAGTGCGATACCGGATGTTCCGGCCCCGGTCGAGCTTGCTCGACTATCGGGGACCAACGAACAAACCATCGTTAGGTCCCCAGCGGGGTTTGGGGCGGAGCCCATTTGACCTTTCTCATTCCTTAAGTTCGCGCCTATGGTGCTGACCCCGCCCGATGCTATTTCCGAAAAAGTTTAGTGTCTTTATTTTTCGTCATTCCTTACAGCTTCACCTTATCCGTGTTCAGTTTCTTCCTTAAATTATGCAGCATCAAGTAGAGCACTGGTATAAGCAGCA
>JAISYE010000276.1 GCA_031297485.1 Clostridiales bacterium | reverse complement strand
CAAACCGTGCGCAGCCCGCTTATAACAGGCCAGCGCGTAATAGATACCCTGTTCCCTATGGCAAAAGGCGGGACCGCAGCTATCCCCGGCGGGTTCGGCACAGGCAAGACAATGACCCAGCACCAGCTTGCCAAATGGTCGGACGCGGATATTATCGTGTATATTGGCTGCGGCGAGCGCGGCAACGAAATGACCCAGGTACTGGAGGACTTCTCAAACCTGCGCGACCCTGTTTCCGGCCGCCCGCTGATGGACCGCACAGCCCTTATCGCCAATACCTCCAATATGCCCGTGGCCGCACGTGAGGCCAGTATATACACAGGCGTGACTATTGCGGAATATTACCGCGACATGGGCTACCACGTGGCTATAATGGCGGATTCCACGTCCCGCTGGGCCGAGGCTCTGCGCGAACTCTCCGCCCGCTTGGAGGAAATGCCTGCGGAGGAAGGGTTCCCGGCCTATCTGGCCTCGCGGCTCTCCTCTTTTTATGAACGGGCGGGCTACGTGGAGAATCTCAACGGCACAGAAGGCTCCATAACTATTATTGGGGCGGTGTCTCCCCAGGGCAGCGATTTTTCCGAGCCGGTCACTCAGCATACAAAGCGCTTTGTGCGCTGTTTTTGGACCCTGGACCGTTCGCTGGCTTACGCGCGGCATTTTCCGGCCATACAGTGGCTTACCAGTTACAGCGAGTATCTGGACGACCTGTCCGAATGGTATAATGCCAATGTGGGGCCGGATTTCCTTTCCCACAGGTTTTCTATCCTGAAAATTTTGCAGGAGGAAAGCGAACTGATGGAAATAGTCAAGCTGATTGGCGCGGATGTTCTGCCGGACAGCCAGAAACTTATTTTGGAAATTGCCCGGGTTATCCGCCTGGGGTTTGTACAGCAAAACGCGTACCATCCCTTTGACACTTACGTGCCCTTTGAAAAACAGATGAGGATGATGGAGATTATTTTATACCTCCATGATAAATGTAAGGATTTGTTAAGCCTGGGGATTCCCATGAGCGTTTTAAAGGCCGAGGATATCTTTGACAAAGTAACCGGCATGAAGTACCAGGTCGGTAACGACGAGCTTGGCAAACTGGAGGACTATCGCGCGGCGGCGGATAAATTCTATCACAAGCTGTATGCGAAGCACGCGTAGGGTAGGGGAGGAAGCATAATTGTGGAATATATTGGCCTTAGCGAAATAAACAGCTCGCTTGTGGTGTTCGAACACGTAGAGAATCCGTTATATGAGGAAATCGTGGAACTAAGGACAGGCGGCCGCGTTAAACTGGGCCGCGTGGTGCGGATATTGGGCGACGTGGCCGTAGTACAGGTGTTTCAGGGTACGGAGGGCTTGTCGCTTTCCGCAGACGGCGATCCGTCCGCAGACGGCGACCCGTCCGCAGACGGCGCTGTTACGGTTTCCAAATTTACAGGCCGGCCAATGGAGCTTAAACTTTCGGAGGAATTGCTGGGGCGCGTATTTGACGGTATGGGCCGTCCCATAGACGGAATGGGCGAAATTTACGAGGAATGCCGGCGCGATGTGAACGGAAAGCCCATCAACCCGGTTGCGCGGTCGTATCCCCGCAATTTTATCCAGACTGGGATTTCCGCCATAGATGGACTGGCTACGCTGATACGCGGGCAAAAACTTCCCATATTCTCCGGCAACGGCATGCCCCATGACCAGCTGGCCGCTCAAATTGTGCGGCAGGCGTCCCTTCCCAAGGGCGGCCAGGAAAAATTCGGCATTGTGTTCGGCGCGATAAGCGTAAAGCATGACGTTGCGGAGTTCTTCCGCCGTTCATTTGAAGAAAGCGGCGCTATCGAAAGGGTTGTAATGTTCTTAAACCTGGCTAACGACCCGGTTGTGGAGCGTATAATAACGCCGCGGGCCGCCCTTTGCGCCGCCGAATACCTGGCCTACGAGAAAGATATGCATATCCTGGTAATTTTAACGGACATGACCGCATACGCCGAGGCGCTGCGGGAGATTTCGTCTGCCCGAGGCGAGATTCCAAGCCGCAAGGGGTATCCCGGCTATTTGTATTCGGACCTGGCGTCCCTGTATGAACGGGCTGGGATTATAAAGGGTTCTAAAGGCTCGGTAACACAGATTCCTATTTTGACCATGCCTAACGACGACATTACCCATCCTGTGCCAGACCTGACGGGGTACATTACGGAAGGGCAGATTGTGCTGGACCGTAGGCTTAACCAAAAGGGGGTATACCCGCCTATTAATATTCTGCCGTCCCTTTCCCGCCTTATGAAGGACGGAATAGGAAAGGGCTATACCCGTGAGGATCACCCTGACCTGGCCAACCAAATCTTTTCCGCTTACGCCCATGTTGGGGATGTGCGCGCGCTGGCCTCGGTTATTGGCGAAGACGAACTCTCTGACACGGATAAAAAATACATGGAGTTCGGCAAGCTGTTCGAGGAGCAATACGTGAACCAGGCGCGTCAGGAAAACCGCAGGGTTATTGATACAATCCGGCTTGGCTGGGAAATTCTCAAACCACTGCCAATGTCAGAGCTGGACAGGGTAAAACCGGAGTTCCTGGATAAATATTTCAAACGCGCGGGGGAAAAGGCGGTCGGGGGTTGACATGGACCTTAACACTTTTCCCACAAAGGGCAACTTGATACTCGTAAAGGCTACGCTCGCGCTTTCCCGCCAGGGTTATGAACTGCTGGACAAAAAGCGCAATGTTCTCATAAAGGAAATAATGGAACTTAACAGCAAGGCGTCCGAAATACAGGAGAGTATTGACAATGTCTTTGGACAGGCTTACGCCGCCTTGCAGGAGGCCAACATTGAAATGGGCATCAGCGCTGTGGAGCGCTTAATTTTCGGCGTGCCTTATGAAGAATCCATTCAAATAAAGTCACGAAGCATCATGGGGGTAGAAATTCCCCTTGTTACCTATGACAATACTATGCGCGGCACGCCTAATTTCAGCCTTGCCCGGACAAATTCCGCAATGGATAAGGCGTTCTTAAAATTTAACGAAGTAAAGGACTTGATTATGCGCCTGTCCGCTATTGAAAATGCCGCCTACAGGCTGGCGGTAAATATTAAAAAAACGCAAAAACGCGCCAACGCGCTCAAAAATGTTACCATCCCCAAGTACGAAGCCTTGGTTAAGAGTATTGCCGAAATCTTGGAGGAACGCGAACGGGATGAGTTTACGCGGCTTAAGGTTGTTAAAAAACGCAAAGAGGCGTCATACAGCTTAATCAGATCCGGGGATAGGGAGTAGGGGCGAACTGTGTTCGCCCGTATTTTTCGATGTTCTCAAAGTGCCTGGGTTCCGTTACTCACACGATTCGCGTCATCCCCCATGCTTTCAATTTCCTTGCGGGTAAGACCAGTTGCCTTCATTATCAGCAAAATGCCCGCGCCGCCCTTAAGGAGATTTTGGGCGACTTGCCGGCGGGTTTGGGCTTCAGTATTTATTACCGCCTCAAGTTTCTCCTCTTCGTACAACTTCGAGGCCTTCGTCAACGCCTCAAGTTTCTCCTCTTCATACAACTTTGAGGCCTTCGTCAACGCCTCAAGTTTATCCTCTTCGTACAACTTTGAGACCTTCGTCAACGCCTCAAGTTTCTCCTCTTCATACAACTTTGCAACTTTCGTCAACGCCTCAATCTTCTCCTCTTCATACAACCTAGCGACCTTTGTCATCTTTAACCACTCCCTTACTTTATCAGCGTATTCCCTGTCAATAAACTTGTCTGTCGCCGTTAAAAGTCCGGCGATTATAAATATCTGCTGGCGATCCGCTTTAACTTTTTTTGCCAGCTCCATCATTTCCCTCACGCGCGCCGGGCTGCCTTTTTTATCTGTCAGGGGCAGTATTATAAAGCGCATGACATCCTCGTCGGTCAGCGGTTCCCCCGCTGTCACCTTGAGCTTTAAATCCTCGTATATGGCGTCCCCGTCGAATTTCGACAAGAATACTTGTTTAACCTTTATGACTATGCTGTCCATATCGTATTGATCCGGCGCGGATTCCACATTACCGGTGTAAATAACCACAAGATTTAATCTGCGCTGTACGCCGCCCGCCTTACCCGTGAAATAAGCGTCCGCGGCCCGGAATCCATAGGCTCCTAACTGAAAGATGTCGCCCAGGCTCGAGCTTGACTTGTAATCAATAATCATCAGCGAGCCGTCCTCCAGCAGGAACAGATTATCGCAGCGCTGTTCGTCCGCTGTAATCATGGGCAGGTCTGCCGGCAGCATTTCCTTAATAGGCGGCAAGTCCAAGCCATATACTTTAAAAGTCTTGCTTTTGTATTCGTCGCACAGCACTTTGAACAGGATGTCTTTGTTTTGGTACGCTATTCCATCAGCCATATTTCTCACATCCATTCTTGATATACGATGTAATTTAAGTATAATAGAAGGGGCGTATACATTTCAATAGATTTGGCGCAGATTTTTTACATTAAAAGTGCATTAAAGGGGATAGCGCAATGAGAAAAACAAATTACGAGAAAAACGGCAGCAAATACTACCGTGTGTCAAAAACCATTGACGGTGCAAAAAAGGAGTTTTACGGCGCGTCGAAGAAAGAAGCGGAGGCTAAGCGCGACGAGTACGTAAAGGCGCGTTCCGCGGGCCTGGCCGCGGATTATAAAGGTATGGCGCTTAAAGACTTAATGCGGTTATGGCTGTTTGAGGTTTTACGCGCCGGCCTGGCGGACGCTACAATGGACCGGTACGAGAGTATTTATCGTTTATATGTGCTGACGAGCCCGCTGGCCGCCATGAAAATACACGAGATAGGCCCGCTGGCAGTGCAGCGGTATTATAATGACCTTTGCGAGGCCGGAAAAACGGAGTCGGTTATACGCAGCCTGCACAAACTGCTCAAGGCATTTTTCAAATACGCCATTGTATGCGGGTACACGCTTTTCAATCCGTGCGGCAAAACTAAAATACCGCAAACTCCCGCCCACCCGCCATCTGATGGGGACGGCAATGTGGATCCATTTTCGGACGAGGAAGTCCGCATAATATTAAACGGGGCCGCAGACTCCCGCCCATCCGCCATGGACGTGAAGGTGCTGTGCCAGCTTGCGTTAGCGACAGGGCTGCGCAAGGGGGAACTGCTCGCGCTGACACACAGAGACATAGATTTGGACGCCGGCACGCTCAAGGTCAGCAAGACGCTGAAGCGCGTGCGGAAAATAGAACGAGACGGCTCCCACACATACGCCACTGTGGTAAAGCCTCCTAAAACTAAAACCAGCGCCCGGGTTGTGCCAATCCCCACATCCGTAATAGTACCGCTGAGGCGGCACATTGCGCAAGAGAAGGCAAAATATTTAAAAAACGGCCTGCCGTACACAAATGACAGCTTAATATTTACAACGCAATTTTGTAATAACATTGACGGCACAAATCTGTCCCACGCGTGGGAACGCCTGTTAAAGGCTGTCGGCGTAAGATACCGCAAATTCCATAATTTGCGCCATACTTACGCCACTAAATTGTTTGAGCAGGGCGTGGATATTAAAACCAT
>JAISYE010000275.1 GCA_031297485.1 Clostridiales bacterium | reverse complement strand
CCTTTATCTGCTCCACAGTGCCGCCGTACAGGCTTGTGTCAATGCCTTCCGCGCTGATATAGCCGGAGAGCGGCTCCAGAAACCCTTGTTTTACAAGATTAGCGTACCCGGGTATGTCCTTAATAGTCAGGACGTCCAGGTCAGCGCCGCCGGAGAGCTGTGTGGAAAGCACGGTTTGATAATCCTGGGAAAGCAGGTCTACATACTCAATCTTTACCTCGGGATTTTTGGCGGTGTAGGCGTCAATAAGGGGCTGATAATACACGGTGGCGTCCCAATCCCATAAGGCCCATTTAATTGTGGTGACCGCGGGCGCCTGGTCAGGGTTCTCAATAGGCACTTGTCCGCAGGCCGCCAGGCTTAGTACGGCGGCCAGAAGCAAGGCCGCTAAATTTTTAGCTTTCATAATAAAACCTCCTTGTTTATTTTGTTGTCTTATTTTAACCCTTCCTGTCGGAATTGAAATGTAAAATATCTAGTTTTTGATGTATTTTTTTTATATAATTTTCGCTGGATATAGGTAAAGGTTATGCAGTATAATAAGGAAAAAAATACGGATGGTGATAATGGTGTCGAAAAAAATAAAGACCGTAAAACGTCAGCTGCTAATGTTCATGATATTGTTCGCGGCCACGGTCACGACGCTGGTTACGGCGTTCTCCTTTTATCTGTCCTATTCGTTTCAAAAGGGAACTGTAATTCAGGCCACCCAGTATAACCTAAAGCTCATGTCCGACATGGCAGCGGTGGACCTGCGCGCGCTAAGGCAGTTAGCGGCGTTTTGCGCCAACAGCGCGCAGATAACAAGCTATTTCACCGAAACCCGGGAACCCAAGGCCAAGGCCATAGGTCTGGCGGCCTTCGACCGTCTGCAGGAGGAATATCGCAACAGCCGCGTTAGTCGGTACATTCAGAGGATTATAGTTGTTTCCAATTCAAGCGGGCGGATACTGCAAACCGGAGGATTTCAGCCCGCCAGCCTGCCCGTGACGCGCTGGACCGTGGGACGCATGGACGGCTTAAAGTCCGGCAGCCCATACGAGTGGCGCCTGCTTAACGGCGACCCCTTCCTAAAGGTGGACCAGGACCAGTATATCGCGTTTTTCTGCCCGGTGTACAATGTAACCGACCGTACTGTTATCGGCACGGTGTTTATGGAAGCTTCCGCATCCATTATTACGGACAAGCTGGCAAGCTACAGCCTGCCGGAAGACTCGCGGATGTATATCAACTTGGGGGCGGACTTTTTTATAGATGACAGGGGTGAATTTTTTCCTGTCGAGAACGCCGTGGCCCTTTCGGAGTTTGTCAGACCTGGGGAGGAAACTTTTGTCACGGCCCTTGACCTTGAAGCCGGCCAGTCCGTTACCCTAGTCGGGTGCGTTGCCGGCGAGGACATGGTGTTGGCGCAAACGCTGGAGGGTTCGCGTTTTATACCGGCCATAGGCGCCTGGACAGCCCTGCTGGCAGGGGTATGCGCTGTTGTTATTCTATCGGCCGTGGCTATTATATATTGGCTGGAACGTTACATATCCCTGCCGGTGTCGCGGCTCAGGAAAAAGCTGGACGCTATTGCTTCCGGGGATTTTTCGCCAGACACCAGCCTGGAGATAGACAGCGAACTGGGAATAATAGGCCGTGGAATAAACAATCTGTCAAAGAATGTGGTGGCGTTGATGGAAACCCGAGTAAAAGACGAGCAGAACCGCAAGGACTTGGAGTACCGCATGTTGCAGGCGCAGATAAACCCGCACTTCATGTACAACACGCTTAACTCCATAAAATGGATGGCGACAATACAAAACGCCACAGGCATAGCGGAGGTTACCACATCGCTTTCAAGGCTGCTGCGGACTGTGTCAAAGGACATGCGGAAGGAGGTGACATTAAGCGAGGAATTGGGGCTGTTGGACGACTACCTGGTAATACAGCGGTACCGAAGCGGCGGTGGTATAAGGTTCACAAAATCCATCGCGCCAGAGGTACTGGATACGCCCATACCGCGCTTTTCCCTGCAGCCCCTTGTGGAGAACGCTATTTTCCACGGAGTCGAGCCGAAGGGAAGCGGCAGTGTGGAAATCGCGGCTATCCGCGACGGGGACGACGCCCTTATAACCGTGACTGACGACGGCGTGGGCATAAGCGCGGACCAGATAGAAAAACTATTGACCAGCGAAAGCAAGTCCGGTATGCTGGGGCTGGGGTTGGCGAACGTTTCCCAGCGGGCGCGTTTGGCTTTCGGCCGCGACTACGGTCTAACCATTGACAGCCGGGTCGGCAGGTACACGGTTATGAAACTGCGCGTACCGGCAAAGGGCGGCGCAAGGTCAAAAGATTAAAGGCAAGTGAGGTGTAGGATGTGCTCAAATTAATGATAGTTGACGACGAACCCTTGGTATGCGTGGGAGTATCCTCCATGCTGCCCTGGGCCGAGATGAATATAGAAATAGCCGCGACGGCGCGTAACGGCGGCCAGGCCGCGGAGCTTATCCGTAAGCTGCGGCCGCACATAGTCATAAGCGACATAAAGATGCCGGTCAAGAGCGGGCTGGACCTGGCGCGGGAATGCGCGGAAACCTACGGGAAGCCGCCGCTGTTTATAATGCTGACCAGTTACGAGGAGTTCGACTACGTGCGTCAGGCGCTTAAACTCCAGGCGGTGGATTATCTGATTAAACTGGAACTAACACCCGAAAGCCTTAAGGAAGCGGTGTTAAAAGCTGTGGACGCTTTGGCGCGCTACGGGGAAAACGGCGGCGGTCAGGTAACGCATGACAAGTTCTTTACCCAGCTGTACAACGACCTGTTTGAAGACGAAGAAAGCTACGAAAGCCAGCGCGCGGCCTTGGGCATAGAGTTCGGCGCGCCGCTGTACGCGGCCGTGGTTTGCGGCATTGTGGGCGGGGGCGCGGAAAACCCGCCGCTGCGCGCCAGCGCGATGCGCATGTTCAGGGAGGCTCTGTCGAAAACCTACGAGTGCTGCCTTACGCCGTCTCTGCCGGACCCGCGGCGCTTTATAATCACCTGCGGCCTGCCCGGGTCCGACGGGGCTGAGACGCGGCTTAAATTGGAGGATACTCTGCGGCGTTCGGCGGACATTACGCGCAGTTACTTCGGAGCGCCGGTTTATGCCGCCGCGGGCGTTATTGTGCCAAACCCCCGGGACTTGCGCGCCAGTTACGTTTCCGCCGCTAGACTGGCTGACAAGTGGGGACCTGACAGTCCGGTGGTTTTTGCCTGGAATGCGGCGGCGGACGCGTTTGCCTTCGGCGATGTACGGGAAGCTTTAGTCCGGGCCTTTAGAGAATACGACGCCGAGGTCCTTGTCCAGGCAATTGAACAGATAACGGCGTTTTTTGAGGAACATCCTGACCAGTTGGTAGGTGCTCTGGATGCGGCGTCCAATGTACTGTACCTAGTGATGGACACTTTGGAGGACGGCGAATCCATAGCCGAGCGGGTTTTCGCCCATGAGCCGGACGGGTATCGCAAGTTGTACCGCCTGCGTTCGGTGGGCAAGGCTATGGATTGGCTCAAACGACTGGGGGACGAATGCCGTGGCGTGCTTCTGGCGCGGCGCCAAGACAGCAGGCGCCGTGTAATCGCTCCGGTGCAGGAATATATTGCGCGAAACCTGGACAAGCGTCTCAGCCTTAACGAGGTAGCGGCGGTGTTTAATTTCAGCCCCAGTTACCTTTCGCAGCTGTTCGCCAAGCACACGGACAAAGGCTTCGTAGAGTACATAACAAGCCTGCGCGTGGCGGCCGCGAAGCGGATGCTGGTCGAAGACTCCGCCAAAATATACGAGGTGGCCGACCGCCTAGGGTTTGAAAACGCCTTCTATTTCAGCAAGGTGTTTAAAAAAGTCGAGGGAATATCGCCCACACAGTACTTGCGCGATGTAACCGGCAGGGACGTGCGCGCGCAGTAAGGGTTGGCCGGGATGGAAAGTCGCGAACGAATACAGTTTCCAAGATAGCCGGGCTTGCTCGACAAACGACTGGAAGTTCCGGCCCCGGATGCGGAGAAAGTATAGGGGCGAACCTGACGGTGATTTGCCCGTTGCCCCCATCACTACGGCAAATCGGGGCGTTCGCAAGTATATAATAAATTTGTGCGGCGGGAAGGGCGGTCAATGGGAGGTGAAGAAAAGGAAGGAAATGACGATGAGAACGCTTGAAATCTCAAAGGGCTTCACACTTGCTTGAGAGTTCAAATTACCCCCAAATTTACCACATATCATAATTGAAGGGGACAAAACATGAATACTTTAACAATTGAACGTGAACCCTTTGCTTTTGCGGGGTTTGAGGAACTCTCCTCGGAGGAGATGTATCTGGTGGACGGCGGTCTTACGTGGGGACAAGCACTTATAGGTGCTGTAATTATTGGGGCAGGTGCGGCCATTGCCGTTATTGCTTTCCCGGTTGCCGTTGCTGCCGTAGGGGCAGCAGTAATGGCTGGTCACCAGTAGCGCGGGTGCTGCGGCCATTGGTGCGGCTGCGGTCAAAGTAGGTGCTGTTGCGGGCGGCGGTGTGATAGTTGCGCGCAGCGTTGAATACATTGCCGGAAATTGGTGATCAATAAAAACGAGGCGCGTCATGGAAAATTCTGTCGTTAATTTTGCTCCCGTTTTTCGTGAGCTTAGCTATGAAGAAACTCTGTATACAGATGGCGGGGTAGATAAAATCGTCCTTATCGGCGGCATCATTGCCGTAGGGTTGGGAATTGTAGCCATTGGCGTAAGTGCTGCAGTCGGATTTTGCGTTGGCGGTCCGGTTGGCGCAGCTGCTGCTTGTGCTAAAGCTGTTGCCCCGCTTATTCTTGGAGGGGTTGCTGCTATAGCGTTATCCTTTCGAACGATATTAAGTATCGTTAAAGAGAGTGTTAATGGGACGTAAGAAGTAGTGTGGGTTTCTGTTGCATCATATGATTACGTCCCATTTTTCTCTTGTGTGGAATAGGAGGAAACTATGAAACGGTTAAAGGGTGTTTTTTTTATATTGAGTGTCTTTGTCTATATCGTTATGCTTTGTGTGGTTTGTGTGGTTGATAACATTTCTCCTGTACGTTTTATCTTAGAGAGTCCTTTGTTCGGGCTAGTCTATTTGGCTTTTTCGATAGGTGTTGTTATGTGCATATACAAGGTGTTGTTTAGAATGCAAGCAAACAATATCCAACACCAAAATTGTAGTACTTCGCGTTTAATATCTGACAGGGGGTTAGGTTTTGCAATTGTTACACTTGTCGCCGCCTCTTTGCTGTGCGTATTTTCATTCTTCTCCGACAGAGTTGACATTGCTTTGGCGATATTGATTCAGGCAACTGCATTTGTCCCGTTTGACAGATTTGTTTATACGAGAAATAACGACTACTACTATATGGACGATTCCATGTTTAATTCCTTAAAAATAGAACAAATTATCCCCAACGACACTAACGGTGTTCTATCTGTAACTATGGTTTTGTGTTCGCATAGGAAAAAGGACGTTTGCTTTAATGTGAAAAAAGAAGATTTTGATTTCATCAAGGCGTTGCCGATTTAAGGGTGGCAGGGCAATTATGAAAATTGATAAAATATTTTTATTCGCTTTTTTGTTTTATTTTTAGCTTTGTTGGCTATGACTGTATCTCAAGTTAATAACAAAAAATCAAAATGGGTGTAGCAAATTAATATTGCACCAACAGTATACAAAAATGTAGTTTAAAGCCAATAGGCCATGGAAGAAACATTAGCATAGAAAAAATTTTTTTATATTAACGATGTCTCCATGAGCCTTCGCTTGGCTTTAAACTGTTTATGTTATGCGCTCAGGGTTGTCGCTACCTTGCCCCAGAGGTTACTTGCATTTTTTGCGCATAAACTTAAAACCGCTTGCGCGCCTTTTACACTCCAACGCATACCCGACCGTTTTAGACGACG
>JAISYE010000274.1 GCA_031297485.1 Clostridiales bacterium | reverse complement strand
CCACTATTTTTTCCCATTATTCAAGAAATGGGCAGCACAAGTTTTCACTATAGGTTTATTATGATAATAAAATTTTTACAACATAAACCCGGGGATATTATACAATATAGGATAGTTTGTCCTATATTGTATAATAATATGGTAATTATAAATTATGGAAATTATGAAATTGCCCTGACACAGACCCCTTTTTAAGTGCGGCGAGTGCGGCGCTTTTTGGCGCAGGTGTGGCCTTTTCAATTGGCCTGGCTGGACGTTGGGCGGCATTGCCGCAGGGCGTCGGAGTTTAGGGGTGAACTGCCGGAAGTTCCGGCCACGGTTCGCCCGGACGCAGAATCCGAGTCTGCCCAACAGCAAAAACGCCGCATCCGCCGCTTTTGAGAAGGGGTCTGGGGACGAGTCCCCAGCGGGGCTTGGGGCAGAGCCTCAAGGTCTTAATCTTTTGACCTTCCCCAAGCCTTAAGTCCGCGCCTGTGGGGCGGCGCCCAAGGTTTTTATTTGAGGGTGCTGTTTACAGCGCATCCAATTCGTATGCCAGTGCAGCGCCCACAGCCGTAGCGTATTCCGAATTTTTCGGCAGGATATAATTAACGCCGAACAGTTTGGAAAGGGGAACCAGCAGGGTACGGCACTGGGGCAGCGCGGTCAGGTTGCCTATAAGCACGGCGTCGTTAAGCCCGGAGTTTTTCAGCGCAAAAGCCGCCATTGTTCCGATAGATTGGAATACCATGTTAAGTATACCCAGCGCCAGGTCGCTTTTTGTGGCTACGTCGCTGATCCGTCCGAAGTTGGAGGCTGTTGTCTCCGGCAGCAGGTTGGGCAGCGCGTTCTTAGTGATGTCGCCTACCATCAGGTCCACGTTGGAAAGGGTCCCTTCCTCCGCCAGCTTTATTATGAGGTCGATGTCGCGGATGTTTATCATTCTGCTTGCCAGCCCGAGAATTGTTCCCCCGCCTATGCCTGTTCCGCCTATATGCTCGATTTTGTCAGGAGTGGCCTTGACAAGTGCTGTACCTGTACCCATGCTTACTATTATTCCACTAGTTGCTTGGGATAAATGCAGCCCGCCCAGGCCGTTTGCCAGAAATTCCGGCGTGTGTCCTGTAGGAAGCCCGTATATGGGCCTGCCTATATAGGACGCGCCCACTCCGGTTATCATGATTTTTTTAATGTCAGAAAGCGCTATGTGGTTTTGGTCCACAAATTTTCCAAACGCGCCGAACAGCGAGGCCACAGGGTCTGTGGCGCGCACAAGCAGCGGGCTGATTATTTCGCCCGCTGTTATGCCGACAATTTTTGTAGTGCTGCCGCCCAGGTCGATGCCTATTGTAGTTTTCATTATTTAATCCCTTCCATCCCCGGATGCGGGGCTGTTTTATGAAGCGGCTGAAACTATGAATCCTGCCGGATAAGTTTCGCGTTTACCACGTAGCGCGTGTCCTCCTCTTGGTTGGTGCATGTGGAAAGTGTCAAAACCCTGTCGTCCTGGGTTACGTCCACATTTGTCTCGTAGTGCGACCGCCGCTTCATTTCTCGCACCAGTTCGCCGAACTCCTCGTCAGATTTAAACAGTACATTAATATAGTTGAAATCAATATTTGTTTTATAAAACGAGAATACTTCCCATGTATAATTCCCATACAGCGTGTTAAAGGTTATATAGCGGTGGTTTTCAAAATAATTTTTATCGTTGTAATAGCGGATCGCGTGGAACATTATATCGGCCTTCATATTATGTCCATAAAGGACAAAGTTTTTTTCGTCGCGCTCGACGTTATTTTCGCAGTCCATGAAGATAGAACCGGTAGAATTGATATTTTTAAAAACATCCCGTTCCAGATAAAAATCGTTGTCCGTGTAATAGACCACAGGGTAATTTATGGACGAGTCGGGAATACGGAGATAGCCCACGATGTCATCGTTATTATACTCCCTGCGCAGAGCGAGAATTTCCTCTGACATGGGTCTGGGCGTCGGCGTCGGCGTTGCTGTTGGCGCGGGCGTATCCGCCGCGGGCGCGGGTGTCGCGGACGGCGCGGGCGTCAGTGTGGGTTCGGGCGAGGGTGTGGGCGAGACGGCGGCAGGCTCATTCTCGGCCAGGCGCTTGTCGCGCGTATAATTAAAAAACATCAGCCCCCCCAACACGCCGCACACGAATAATAGTGCGACGACCATTGTTACGCGCCGCTTGCTGTTTGTTCGGCTGCTATTATCTGGTTGATTCTTGTCTGTCATGTTATCCACCCCTTAAAAAATTTATTGTGACTTAATCAATATATATTATATCGGCCATTCTTTCAATGATTTTTTATTCAGGCTGATTGTACTTGCGGTGTCTATTCAGAGGTGCAAGGCGCTTGTTCGTCGGGTTCTTAAATGAGTACGCGCGAAGCGCACAAAGGGGTCTGGGGGCGAAGTCCCATAAGAGCGAGCTTAAGAAAAAAATAACCAGTCCATTTTTTTTAAAAAGGTTGTACCTGCATCCAAAGCGCTCTACTAGCCGCCCTTGAGAAGGGGTCTGCGTCGAGCAAGCTCGACTATCGGGGATGAAATCCCCAGCGGGGCTTGGGGCCAACGAACAAACCATCGTTAGGCCTTTAACGGTGAACTGTCCGTTGATTTTAGGGTTTTTCCCTATTCTTTAAGTTCGCGCCAACGGCAGTTAGCCCCTGCATATTTATTTGTGAATACATTTGGAGAATGTATCTGTTCACGAGTACAAATGTAAACGTTTGGCAGATAGAATAAAAACTCCCGAAACATAGAGTTTCAGGAGTTTTTTATCAGGTAATTTATTACCTCTTGGAGAACTGCGGCGCCCTTCGTGCGCCCTTAAGCCCGTATTTCTTGCGTTCCTTCATACGCGGGTCCCGTGTGAGGAAGCCCGCTTTCTTCAGCGCCGGCCGCAGATCCGGGTCCGCGTCCAGCAGCGCGCGGGAAATGCCGTGGCGGATGGCTCCGGCTTGGCCGGTAAATCCTCCGCCAAACACATTGACCTGTACATCAAAACGCGAATCCATGCCTGTTAGCACCAGCGGCTGACGCAGTATGAGCTTCAGGGTTTCCAGACCGAAATATTCGTCTATGTCGCGTTTATTTATGGTAACTCTGCCGTTGCCCGGCACCAGATATACTCTTGCCACCGAGCTTTTTCTTCTCCCTGTTCCGTAATACCTTGCAACGTCCATTGAAACTCTCCTTTTTAATTAATACTTAATTTCCAGCGGTTCCGGCTTCTGAGCCTGATGCCCATGTTCCGGCCCGGCATAAACCTTCAGCTTGGAAATAATCTGGCGGCCAAGGGTATTTTTAGGCAGCATACCTTTAACCGCGTGGATAATAACCTCGGCGGGCTTCCGGCTCATCATCGAGCGCAGCGTAACTTCCTTAAGCCCGCCCACATGTCCCGTGTGATGCCTGTACAGCTTTTGATCCAGCTTATGGCCCGTCACTTTTATTTTATCCGCGTTTATCACAATTACATAGTCGCCCGTGTCAACGCTGGGCGAGAATATCGGCTTGTGCTTGCCGCGCAGCCTGCCGGCTATTACCGACGACAAGCGTCCCAGCGTGTGCCCGCTGGCGTCAACTACATACCACTTTTTGTCCACTTCATATGGCTTCGTGATGTATGTCGATCTCATAATGTGCCTCCTAGTTCAGCAGGGAGTGGTTACCGGAAGTTCCGGCCCACAGTTTAATATTATGCTTGTCAATATACTAGTCCGGGGGGTGGGGTAGTGGATAATTGTCAAACATGCGTATTATAAGGCATTGGGTTTATTGTGTCAATATTTTACGGCATATTGTTTTGAAAGTCAGTTTGTGTTAAGCCTAGGACCGTGGGAAGATTACAGATAAAAAACCGCGGAGAAATCTCCACGGTCTTTTGATGGTGGTCGTAATGGTAGAGCAATGTCAATTAAGGGCAATAAACAAAAATTAAACATCAAAATTTTCATGAAGTAATCTACTTCATGAAAGTGCTAAGAATGCCGAAAAATCAACTTTCTTTGATTATAATAATTGCAAGCTCGCAAATTGTCAAAGGTAATTTTTTCAAGTTTTTAATTGTGCCTTGGAAGGTCCAAATACCGATAAACAGCGGCTTTGAGGGGCTTTTGCAAAGCATTCGATTTAACAAAAAAATATGGGCTGGAAGCTATTTTTTTTCTATTCGCCGTCAAAATTCTAGTCAAAATCTGAAAATAAAATATAAAGAAAAAAAGAGATAGACATTATTTAATGGAGATATAATAATATTTATAATGGGCTGCAAAGCCTATTTTTTTTCTATTCGCCGTCAAAAATCTGGTCAAAATCCTTTATTACCCGCCTCAAATCCTTATTTCATCCGGCTTTCAAAAAAATCTTCATGAAGTAGATTACTTCGCGAAAATTTAAACTCGGGACCACTTAAAGTGTTCTTAAAAGGCATTGTATTTGTATGTATTATTTAGAACCACATTAAATGCGCAATAAATTAGGAATGGTGGCTATATGAAAGTAACGGCGGTAATTTTGGCCGGCGGGAAAGGCGAGAGGTTTTGGCCCAAGAGCCGCTACAATTTTCCGAAGCAGTTTTTGTCGTTATCAGACGACGGCCTCACGATGATACAAAAGACCGCCGCGAGGGTTGCAGGGCTTGTTGCGACGGAAGATATTCTCGTGGTAACCGGTGAGAACTACGTAGATATTGTAAAGCGGCAGCTGCCGAACATGCCGCCGGAAAACATCATAGCCGAGCCAGTGGGGCGCAATACCGCGCCGTGCGTTGGGCTGGCCGCCCATGTAATCCGTAAGAGATACGGCGACGCGGTAATGCTGGTACTGCCTTCCGACCATTTGATAGAGAACGAGGAATTGTTTGTTTCCACAATAAGAACCGCGATTAATACCGCGCTTGCGGGTGAGTATCTTGTAACAATAGGTATAACACCAACTTACGCCGAGACAGGTTACGGATATATAAAGTGTGCGGACAGTTCGCCGGCAGAGACAGGGGCGCTTAAAGTGGAGAGGTTTGTCGAAAAGCCGGATAAGGAACGGGCGGAGGTGTATGTACGTTCGGGAGAGTATCTGTGGAACAGTGGTATGTTTGTGTGGAAGGTTTCCGTCTTGTTGGAAAACTTTCGTACATATCTGCCGGAAACATATCAGGAAGCAGGAGAAATCGCGAAGGTATATGGCACAAACGATTTTGGCGCTAAACTAAAGGAAATATATCCAAAGCTGAAGGGTGAATCCATTGACTTTGGAGTTATGGAAAAAGCGGAAGGCATTTACGCCGTGCCCGGGTCCTTCGGCTGGGACGACGTGGGCAGCTGGGCGGCGCTGAAACGCATTAACAGCCTTGACGTCAACGGCAATGTAGTAAAAAGCAGCGGGGATGTCATAGTGGTGGATACTGAGAACTCCGTCTTTATAGGCCACAAGAAACTGATAGCGGCTGTAGGAGTCCGGGACTTGGTGGTAGTGGATACAGACGACGCGCTGTTAATTTGCGAAAAAGACAACAGCCAAGGCGTTAAGAAGGTTGTTGAAACGCTTAAACTAAGGGCCAGGACGGAGTTGCTGTAGTGAATATTGCCTTTGATGTTCATCCATTACTGTCAGAAAAGAAAACAGGCGTCGGATATTGCGAAGCAGAACTGGTCAGCGCGATTACAAAGAAGTACAGCGGCAATAACTATTTTTTTGAGTATTTCGCGTTACGCGGCAAAGCCGAAAAGGCGCGGCGTATAGAGCCATTCTTGCGCGGCGCCGGAAGTTCCGGCCCCTGCTGCCGGGTCAATTGCTGCGGGTGGTTTTCAAATGGGCTGTATAAGCTGCTGCGGGTGCTTGTTCCGGTTCCGTACTGGTTATTCTTTGGCAGGAAGTCGGCAGTATATCACTTTTTCAATTATTTCATTCCGCCCTTTGTGCCGGGAAAGCGCGTTGCAACGGTCCACGACATGGCGTTTCGGGCATGCCCGGAAACCATGAGGGTTAAAACGAAACTTGCCTTGAAACTGCTGTTTTGGCAGACATTAAAGTATGCGGATGTCATAATAACGGATTCCGCGTTTACCAAGAATGAGATATTGAAGTATTATCCAAAATTAAAGAAAAGAATAGAAACAGTATATCTGGCGGTAAATCATGAAGTGTTTAAAAAGATTACGGACAAACAGCTGCTTGAGGAAGTCAAAAGTAAGTATGGCATAGAGCGGGAGTATTTCTTATATATGGGTACGCTTGAGCCCCGCAAGAATATAGAGCGGTTAATACGCGCATACGCGGAATTCGCGGAGCGTAAGGAAACCCCTCCGCTGCTGGTCTTAGCGGGCGCGGCAGGTTGGATGCGCAAGGGTATTTTAAGTGAGGTAACACGTCTGGCGCTGACAGAGGACCGGGAGTTCCGGCCCCGGGTGATTTTAACCGGATATATAAGCGAAAGGGAAAGGCCCATACTCTTAAGCGGCGCTTTAGCCTTTTGCTATCCGTCACTATACGAAGGCTTTGGACTGCCTGTGCTGGAGGCAATGGCCTGCGGCACACCGGTACTGGTTTCAAATACGGCATCCCTGCCGGAAGCGGCGGGTAACGCGGCATTATTTGTGAACCCGCTGTCTGTAGAGGACATTAAGGGCGGTTTAGAGAAGCTGTATGGCGACGCGCGGTTACGTGAGAAATTATCCCAACGGGGATTGACACAGGCGAAAAAGTTTTCCTGGGACGCGGCAGCGGAACGGCTTATGGAGATTTACAGATCGGAAGTTCCGGCCCCGCCGAATGTTCCGGCCCCGCCGAATGTTCCGGCCCCGGAGGTTACGCAATGAGGAAACTGAAAGTTTTGCAGACAAATAAGCTGTACGCCCCCTGGATTGGCGGTGTGGAGCGAGTGGTTCAGGACATAGCGGAAGGGCTTAACGCCGAAACTGAAATGACAGTGCTGGTATGTCAGGGAAAAGGCCGCGGAATACAGGAAGTATACAACGGAGTCAGATTAATCCGCTGTTCCAGCTTGGGGATAAAGCTGTCAATGCCGGTTTCGTTTTCCTATATATTTGAATTCGCGCGGTACGCGAAGCGCTCGGATATAGTACATATTCATCTGCCGTTTCCATTGGCGGATATAGCGCTGTTTTTTTCGGGGTACAAGGGCAAGCTGGCTGTGTGGTGGCACAGCGGCATTGTGAGGCAAAAGAAGCTGCTGGCCTTGCTTAAACCGTGGATTTGCGGCACGTTGAAACGCGCGGATGTTATTTTCGTATCATCGGATGTGCTGGCGGATAATTCAGAGTTTTTAAAGGATTACAGGGACAAGTGCGTTACCGTGCCCTATGGCGCTGTCTTGCCGGTGGGCGGCTGTCAGAGCGCAAACGGTTACTTGCGGCGGAGGCTGAATATAGAGTCTAATAAAAAAGTCCTCTTTGTGGGACGGCTTGTGTATTACAAGGGTATCGGCGTACTTACGCGGGCGTTCCGTGAAGTACGGGGCGCGGAACTGTTTGTTGTGGGGACAGGAATACTGGAAGAAGAAGTTATGAGGTACGTCCATGCTGAAAACATAGAGGATAAAATTCACTTCTTAGGCAGGTTATCGGACAGTGAATTAAAAGAAGCTTACGCGGACTGCGATTTTCTTGTGCTGCCGTCAGTGGCGGCAAGCGAGGCGTTCGGGCTGGTGCAGATTGAGGCGATGGCCCGCGGCAAGCCTGTGATTAATACGGCCTTGCCCACAAGCGTGCCGTTCGTGAGCGTCAATAACGAAACAGGGATAACTGTAGAGCCGGGAAATATAGAACAGCTTAACGAAGCGATACAGCTGCTTGCGGATGATGACGGATTGCGTGAAAGATACGGCGTTAACGCGCGCCGGCGGGTTGAAGGGAATTTTACAATGGAAGAATTTTTAAGCAAGGTTTACGACAAATACATGGAGCTGGTATACGGTGAAGAAAGCGCTTATAACGGGGATTACAGGGCAGGACGGGTCGTATCTGGCGGAACTGCTGATTGAGAAAGGCTACGAGGTTTACGGGGTTTGGCGGCGCAAGAGCGTTATTGACTATGGGAACGTAGAGCATATAAAGGATAGAATCCGGTTCATTTACGCCGACATGACTGACGTAGTCTCGCTTATAGCCGCAATGGAGATTTCCCAGGCCGACGAGGTGTACAACCTGGCGGCGCAGTCCTTTGTGGCCACAAGCTGGGAGCAGCCGCTGACTACGACAGACATAGACGCGGCCGGCGTAACCAATATGCTGGAGGCAATACGGATAGTTAAGCCGGGGGCGCGGTTTTATCAAGCCTCCACGTCGGAGATGTTCGGCCTTGCGCAGACAACGCCGCAAACGGAAAAGACGCCCTTTTACCCCCGCAGTCCCTATGGCGTGGCCAAGCTGTACGGCCATTGGATTACGGTAAATTATCGCGAAAGTTACAATATGTACGCTTGTTCAGGAATCTTATTCAACCACGAAAGCGAACGCAGAGGCAAGGAGTTTGTAACGCGGAAGATAACTGCGGCCGCGGCCCGGATAAAGGCCGGAGCGCAACGGTGCCTGGAGCTTGGCAACCTGGACGCTAAACGGGACTGGGGCCATTCCAAGGATTACGTAAGGGCAATGTGGCTTATGCTGCGGCAAGACACTCCAGACGATTACGTGGTCGCCACAGGAGAGACGCGTACTGTCCGCGAATTTGCCGCCCTGGCGTTTAAATACGCTGGAATAGAACTGGAATGGAGCGGCGCGGGTATGGACGAATCCGCAAGGGACAAGGCCAGCGGAGAAACCGTGGTAAAAGTTAATCCCGCTTTTTTCAGACCGGCGGAAGTGGAAATGCTGCTTGGCAGTCCGGTTAAAGCGGAGCGTAACCTTGGCTGGAAACGGGAAATCGGCTTTGAGGAACTGGTGGAGCGTATGGTGAGGAATGACCTTGCGTTAATTAGGGGATAATATATGGCTGTATTTAAGGAGCTTTTCGACTATCGCCAGATGATAGTGACGTTAATTCATAAAGATCTACGCGGACGATATAAGGGTTCAGTATTTGGATTTTTGTGGACCTTTATAAACCCACTGTTTCAACTGTTGATATACAACTTTGTGTTTTCGACAATATTAAAATCAAATATTGAAAAATTTTATTTGTATTTATTTATCGCGCTTGTGCCTTGGGGCTTTTTCTCAGCATCCATGACGACTGGTTCCACTTCCGTGCTCGCACAGGGAGGTATGGTAAAGAAAATTTACTTTCCGCGGGAAGTGTTGCCCATTGCCTATGTTACAAGCAGTTTTGTGAATATGCTGTATTGCTTTGTCATTGTATTCGCGATGATCATTGTTTCGGGAACTCGCATAAACATATTGGCGTTGTTTTATCTGCCAATAGTTATGGCAGTAGAATACATTCTAGCAATTGGGATTGCATTAATAACATCCGCGATTACGGTATATTTCCGTGATTTGGAGCACATTCTTGGTATTGTTTCCATGGCGCTGATGTTTCTTACGCCGATTGTTTACCCTTTGGAAGCCGTACCACAAGAATATCAAGGTATATATGATTTTAATCCTATGGTATCGGTAATTGCCGCGTATCGCGATATTTTATACAACGGGGAAATTCCCAAGATAGAAACATTAGCCCGTGCTTTTGTATTAGGCGTGTTACTGTTTGTGGTTGGGTTAATTGTATTCGGATTGCTGAAACGGCATTTCGCGGAAGAACTGTAGCTGTAAAAGAAGGTAGTGGATATGGAGACCGTAATACAGGTAACAGATGTTGAAAAGAACTTCAAAGTGTTCCTAGATAAAGCCCAAAGCCTTAAGGAACGGTTGCTTTTTAAAAACCGTAGCCGGCATGAGGTACGGCAGGTATTGAAGGGGATAAGCCTACAAGCTGCGGCAGGAGAAGCAATAGGGCTTATTGGCAGAAACGGATGCGGAAAGAGCACACTGCTGAAGCTTATGACAAAAATAATGTATCCCGACAGCGGTTCAATTGAGATGAAGGGTCGAGTTTCGAGTCTACTGGAACTTGGCGCGGGGTTTCACCCAGATATGAGCGGTCGGGAGAATATTTACATGAACGCGTCGATTTTCGGGCTTACAAAGCGAGAAACCGACCGGCGCATACAAACGATAATAGATTTTTCGGAATTGTGGGAGTTCATGGACAACCCTGTGCGGACGTATTCATCCGGAATGTACATGCGCCTTGCCTTTGCCGTAGCGATTAACGTTGATGCCGATATTTTGCTGATTGATGAAATCCTGGGCGTTGGTGACGCTGCGTTTCAGACAAAGTGCTTTAATAAACTGAAAGAAATTAAATCTAATGGCGTTACGCTTGTAATAGTATCTCATTCCCTTGGGCAGATTGAGGAAATTTGTGAACGGTCTTACTGGCTCAGAGATGGCATTATTGAAAAATTTGGAAAACCCGAAGAAGTTCATGAAAAATACAACGAGTATATAAACAATTTGTATAAAGGAGAAATTTAAATGGCTGTTTGGTTTGATTTAACAAATACGATGGTGGTACATCAGGGTGGCGTAGTAGGGATAGTCCGCGCGGAACTTGAGGTCGCTAAAAATTATAAAAAAATAGACCC
>JAISYE010000273.1 GCA_031297485.1 Clostridiales bacterium | reverse complement strand
AAGGCTTGGGAAAGGTCAAAAAATTAAGACCAACGGACAATTCACCGTTAGGGGCTCTGCCCCAAACCCCGCTGGGGATTTCATCCCCAGACCCCTTCTTAAGGGCGGCGAGTACAGCGCTTTTGATGCAGGTACAGCCTTTTCTCTAAAGGGATTGGTCATTTTTTTCTTAAGTTCGCGCTTATGGGACTTCGCCACTTGGCCCCCTTCTTAAGGGCGGCTAGTGCAGCATTCTTATGCAGAATACAATTTTCTAGGACGTGTTTGAAAACTGGATTCCAGCGCGAAATGGTATCGATTTTATTCGAAATTTCACGCTCTAAGGAATTTTCAAACACGCCTTAATAAAATGGATTGCTTATTTTTTTCTTAAGTTCGCGCTTATGGGGCCGGACTCCGGCTTATGCGCGGGCAAACTGTAGGGGCGAACCAACGGACAAATCACCGCAACCGGACAAATCACCGCAACGGACAAATCACCGCAACGGACAATGCACCGTTAGAGTTCGCCTGTTTCTACAAGGCGTTGTTTATTTCCCGCGCCTTGCAGCACGAGACAAAACGATCCGGCTCTATCTCCTCCAGTTTTTGCGGTTCAAGACACCGCTCCGCAGCGTAAACGCAGCGGTTTGCGAACCTGCAGCCCGGTTTGGGGTTGATGGGCGATGTAATCTCGCCCTTTAATATAACCCGCTTCATTTTATTGTGTATGTCCATGGCGGGTATCGCGGAAAGCAACGCTTTTGTGTACGGATGGTACTGCGTCCTAAACAATTCCTTAGACGGGCTTGTTTCAACCAACTGCCCCAGGTACATCACGCAGATGTCATTGGAAATGTGCCGCACGACAGACAGATCATGGGTGATAAACATGTATGTCAGCCCTTTTTCCTCCTGCAGGTCCTGCAGCAGGTTCAGCACCTGCGCCTGAATGGAAACATCCAAGGCGGAAACCGGCTCGTCACAAACGATAAACTTGGGGTTCAGCGCCAGCGCCCGCGCGATACCCACACGCTGCCGCCTTCCGCCGTCCAGCTCATGGGGGTAGGATAAACGCAGGCGTTTATCTATGCCGACCATATCCAGTACCTGGGTAATCCTGTTCATAATCTCGGCGCGTTTGTACTTGCCGGTAAGCAACAGTGTTTCATAGAGGGTATCTTCCACCGTCATACGGGGGTTAAGTGAGGAATATGGGTCTTGAAAGATAAACTGAACTTTTTCCCTGTATGCCCTTAAGCTTCCTTTATTCAGGCGGGTAACGTCCTTACCCTCAAAATAGAATTTCCCGTCCGTGCTTTCAGCTAAATGTGCCAGAGTCCGGCCCAATGTGGACTTGCCGCAGCCGGATTCTCCTACTATGCCCATCGTCTTTTTTTCCTCAATTGTAAATGAAACGTCGTCCACCGCGTGCAAGGTACCCTTGGAGACGCTGAAATATTTTTTAAGGCGCTCGATTCTTACCATCTCAGCCATGTCACGCTTCGCCTGCCTTCCCCCGGCATTTGCAGAAATGCCCCGCTGAAATCTCACGGACAGGTATTTCGCCTGATTTGCACGCTTCCGCCGCCTGCGGGCATCTGGGATGAAACTTGCAGCCCTTGGGCAAATCCGCCGGGTTTGGCGGCAGCCCCGCAATGGGACTCAAACGCTCCGAGTCGCCGTTGATCTTTGGAATGGAGCCAAACAGCCCGATGGTGTAAGGGTGCGCCGGATGCTCGAATATATTTTCCAGCGTACCGGTTTCTATAATCTCGCCGGCGTAGATAACGGCGACATCATCGCACATTTCCATCACAACGCCCATGTCATGTGTAATCAGGATCATGGATGTCTTTTTGGCGCTGTTCAGCTCGCGTATCAAATCCAGCACCTGGGCCTGTATCGTAACGTCCAGGGCCGTCGTCGGCTCGTCGGCCAGCAAAAGTTCGGGATTACAGGCCAAGGCCACGGCAATTACGACGCGCTGGCGCATTCCGCCGGAAAACTGATTCGGGTATTCGTCGTACCGCGCGGCGGGTATACCTACCATTTCCAACATTCTTTCGGCCCGCACGCGAGCTTCTTTTCTTGAAACAGCGTCGTGCAATTCAATTACTTCCGCTATCTGGCGGCCTATGGTCATAACGGGGTTAAGGGCGGTCATGGGGTCCTGAAAAATTACGGTGACGCGTTTGCCGCGCACTTTGCACATGGTGGCTTCGTCCAGCCGCATAAGGTCTTCGCCGTCCAGCAGAATTTCGCCGCCTCTGGTCACTGCCGGCGGAACCGGCAGAACACCCAGAATCGCGCCGGCGATTGTGGTCTTCCCGGCGCCTGTTTCCCCTACCAAGCCCAGCGTTTTTCCCTTATGCAGATCGAAAGAAACTGAATTTACGGCTTGCACTGTTTCTTGCTTTGTGACATATTCAACCGTCAAATTTCTGACAGATAGGAAAATATCACCGCCGTCACTTTTCATCATAATCACCTATTTCTTCAGCTTGGGGTCCAGCGCGTCGCGCAGGCCGTCACCGAATAGATTCAGCGAAAGAACGACCAGCATAATACAAAGGCCGGGGATAATAGTCATATACGGCGCGCTTATGAGATAATTGCGCCCAGCGGTGACCAGCGCGCCCCATTCGGGGTTGGGCGCCTGCACGCCAAGGCCCAGGTAGGTCAGCGCCGAAGCGCCTATGATGCCGCTGCCGATGCTCATGGTAAAGGACACAATCATAGGCGCGAAAGCGTTCGGCAGCGCGTGTCTGGTAATTATACGGAAATTGGAGCAGTTAATGGCGCTGGCGGCCTCAAGATATTCATTCTTCCGCACAGCCATTATAGATGAACGCATCAAACGCGTGCCGCCCGTTATCCCGCTGAGCCCCAAGGCAAGGATCGTGTTAGGTATGCCGCGGCCCAGGATACCGGCCAGCGTAATGTTCAGCAGCACGCCGGGAATGGCCTGCACAATATCACACAAGCGCATGATTAACTGATCCGTTTTCCCGCCGAAGAAACCCGATACGCACCCCAGTATGATGCCGCCTCCGCAGGCTATCAACTGCGCGCCCACGCCAATCAGCACCGACCACTTGCAGCCCGAAAGAACGCGGCTGAGCAGGTCGCGGCCCATATTGTCCGTACCGAACCAATGCTCGGACGACGGGAACTGGTTTGCTTCCGACGGGTTAATAGCCGCGTAATCCTGCGGGGCCAGCATGTCTCCAAATATGGCGATCAACAGGACAAAAATAAAAATAATCATGCCCGCCATAGCTGATTTGTTCAAAGACAGCCGTTTAATCACTTCCACAAACAAGTTCTGCTTTTTCCAAGCCGGTTCCGAAACTATGCCCATTGATAACTCAGGCATGATTATTTCCCCCTTCCATGTTTTACTTCGGAGAACTGTATTTTTATCCTGGGATCCACCATAGCCATCAGCAGATCCACCAGAAGCATTACAAGAGAAAACGCCACGGAAATGATAATTGTACAAGCCATAACGACATTGTAATCCCGATTATTGCAGCCGGTAACCAGATAATACCCGACTCCAGGGAGCGCAAACACGGTTTCTATGATAATACTCCCGCCCAGGACGCCGGCAAACTGCATGCCGATGGTCGTCAGCACGGGAATAAGGGCGTTGGGAAGCATATGCCGGTAAATAATATCCCTGCGCCGGAGCCCTTTCGCCTTGGCCATAACGATAAAATCAGAATGAATAACCTCCAGCATACTGGAGCGCGTCTGCCGTGCCAACATGGCGACGCCCCCCAGGGCATTCGCGACAACAGGCAGGATATAGTATTCCGGGCCGCCCATGCCATAGGGCGGCAGCCACTGCAGCGTGAAGGCGAACACCAGCGCCAGCAGCAGCGCGAAGAAGAACCCGGGCAGCGACGTGCCCAGCAGCGCCAGAACCATGCACAGCGAATCCTGCCATTTATTCTGGTTAACGGCCGCGGTCACGCCCAGTAAGATACCAAACACGGCGGTTATAACGATGCTTAAACTGCCGATTAACAGTGTGCGCGGCAGCCGTGTAATGAGTTCCGACGAAACGGAAACGCCTGACACCCAAGAATCCCCAAAATCGAACCGGAACAAATTGAAAATATACTTTCCGAGCTGAACTAGATAGGGTTGATTCAGCCCGAGCGTTTCCCGTATTCTAGCGGCTGATTCCGCCGTATAGCTGGTGCCGAGAATAATCGACGCCGCGTCGCCCGGCGAAATATACAGCAGCGTAAATACGACTATAATCACGCCCAATATGACAGGAAGCATTAACAGCAACCGTTTTAAAATATACCTTACCATTGCGGCTCCTCCTTCGCGGCAGGGCGGCTTCCCGCTCCTTATTTACCGGGTTACGCTGCCCAGGTACGGCAATGACATATAGCAGTCGTTAAGGTAGATGTCTTTGTAGCCGCCGGATAAAGCGAAAAACACGTGTTTGTTAAACAATGGGAGCCAAGTTACGTTATCGTACTCATACTCATACAGCTTTTGAAGATTCTCCGCGGTTTTGCCGCCGGCCAGCTTGTACGCGTCGTAAATTTCATACAAGGCAGGATCGTTATGGAAATACATAGACATGTCTGTCTCGCTTTTGTTATATATATTGCCCCAGAATAAGGACATATCCAAGACGCCTATACCGCCGGAATGAGTGATGTCCCACTCGCCTTCCGCGAGCCTGGCGGCGCCGCTTGCGGGATCCACATAGTCAAGAACGCAGTTAATGCCTGCGGCTCCCAAGTAGCCTTGGATCAGTTCTGATAATTGCGCGTCCTCGCCTACATTGTTACTCACCAATGTTATGGTGATGCCGTCGGGGTAACCTGCCTCTGTCAGTTTCTCTTTCGCCTTTTCGGGGTCATAGCTGATGCCGCTGACCCACGCGGGGTTATAGTCGGACGCGGTCGCCATGCCATAAGTATCCATGATTGTGGCATGGCCGGTATATACGGCGTCTATCAAGCCTTGAGGGTCAATGGCATAGCTGATGGCTTCTCTGAGAGCCTTGTTATCGGACACGGCGCGCCCCTTCATATTAAAGGCCAGCCCGTTGTATGTGCCGTTGGAAATATACTTGGTAAGCACATTGGGGGCGCTGTCCACATCCTTGGAAATACTCATGTCTACCTCTCCGGCCACTTGTACATTTCCGCTCACGATGGTACCCAACATTTGCACCGCTTCAGGCACATAGCTGATCTCAATTGTGTCCACATTGGCCAACGAGGCTTTGGGCAGGTTTTCCTTCTTCCAGTAATCGGACCGCTTGGTCAGCGTACACGAACTGCCCTCCACATACTTGGTGCAGAGATATGGGCCGGTACCGACAGGCATTGTTGCCAGTTGGTCGGGGCTGTCGTCAGAGGCTTTTTGTGTGCATAACAGCATTTGAACCCCCAACAAATAGAAAGCGCCGTCAGAGTCCGTATTTAAAGTGAGCTTGAACGTGGTGTCGTCAACCACTTCGACAGCTCCAAACTCATAATAGATTCTCAAAACATGGCCGGCTGTTTTTTGCCCATCGAAAGACCAGGCTACATCACTGGACGTAAAGGGGTTGCCTTGTGAATCCTTAATGTCATCAAACAGAGTAACCTGCCAGGTGTAGTCGTCTAGTTTTTTCCATTCCTTTGCCAGGATGCCTACATATTTACCGTCTTCATAGGCTATAAGCGTTTCATAAACCTGGCTGAATGTGGCGTAACGATAGGGATTAGATATGTTGATAGCGCTCGTGCCACTGAAGGGATTAGTAAGCGCGACCTTCAGCGTCGTACCGGCGCTGTCCGTCTCCACAACGGGCGCTTCGCCGCTGGGCGCGGCGGAAGGGGCGCTCGTTGCCTGCCCGCATGAAACGCATAGGCCAAGCGTCAGGCAGAGAACCAAGAATAAGGCGGAATGTTTTTTCATACTAAACTTCTCCTTTTACCCGCATGTTCGGGTTATTGATGATTGTGCCGAGCAAGCTCGACTATTAAATAAAAAACGCGTCAGCAAATAAAATCCGCCGCAGTAAAGGGTGTTTCCAAGATACCAGCCAAATCATCCAATTGTTCCGGCTCAGTCGCGCCGTAGAGCGGGCACAAGGGAAAATCCTGCCGCAAATAGAAGCCCAAAACCACCTGAGTAATGCCGGCATTATAGTTGGCCGCCAGCTCGATTACCCGCTTCGCCAGCGCCAGGTTCTTCGGCGTATTGTACGGGCTGCCTTTGACCGACTCTTCCCCGCCGGCCGCGTATTGATGAAAGAATCCGCCGCATACGCCGAAATATGGCATCGCGAGGATTGGATTGTTTCTGTGAAGCTCTTTCATCTGACTGTCCATGCTGATCATCGTTTTGTCGGGGAAAGGATTCATGTTGTCGGAACCAAGATTATATAACATCTGGTTGGCGCTAAACCCTTTCAGGCCGTGGCCGCCGCAGTAGCGAATGGCCTCGGTTATGCGGGGGACAGTCCAGTTAGAACATCCGTAATAGCGGATTTTACCTTCCTTGACGAACTGTTCCATGATACCAACACTTTCTTCCACCGGCTGCCGCGGATTATCGCGGTGGAACAGATAGATGTCTATATAGCCCGTACCCAGGGCTTCAAGACTCTCTTCAAGGTCCTTACGCATATCAGCCAAAGACATTCGCCCGATGTCCATTGTGTCCATTCTTGGGTGACCGCCTTTGGTGATTAAGATAACCTCACCCCTGCGTTTTGTTTTTCGCAGCCAGTTGCCGATAACCCATTCCGAACGCCCGTCAGCGTAAAGACGTGCCGAATCCAGCGCGTTGCCGCCCAGGTCCAGATACTTTTCGATGATAGCCGCGGCAGCCTTCTCATCGAATTCCTTTCCCGCGCCAACACTGCCGAGAATGATTGGATATATTTCAATATCCGTGTTTGCGACCCTTTGCCTGTTTTTCATAACATCTCCTCTTTGATTGATATTTTACTAAAAAAATTTCTTAACAGATTTATTTCTGAATTTATCTTAACTAAAAGATAATATAATGTCAAGTAGCGTCAACAAAAAAATATATATAAAAATAAATTTTTTTGTCATATAATACTCTGCCGTAAAAACTTTTAAAACCTTATTTTGCCATAAGGAATTCAGCTATTATGTATAATGAATGACGAGGATAATATTAAAAACTTGAATTATTTTAACAAAAAAATGCTTTCTCTTTATTTACAATGATGCTCATCAATATTTTTGAAATTCAGTTTTTGCGCAAAACCATAGAATTCCAGACAGAATAAAGCGGACCAACAAATTTTCATATAACAGCTGCAATAATTAACCTCATTTGTTTTTATGATATTTATCTTGACAATATTGTGCGTCATAGATAAAATGATTATCACTAAATATAATAAATTATTTTAGTAAAACAGAAGGGGCGGTACAACTTGATTCAAGATAGTCATGGAGCAAAAGAAAGGTGGTTTTACCCGGACACCTTCATGCCGGATACCTCGGATGGCGTCAGCCATGAGGCGATATGTTTCCTTAACCCGTCGGACAGGGACGCGCATATAGCCTTTACCGCGTATTACGAGGACAAAGAGCCTGCGGGCGGGTTTGAAGCTGTATGCCGGGCGCGGCGCACCAATCATATCCGGCTGGATACCCTTGTGAACCCGGAAGGCGTGAAACTGCCGGTGAATACCCCTTATGCGTTAATTGCAGAGAGCGATATTCCCGTATTCTGCGAATACACACGGGTGGACGCGAGTGTTCCCGCGCGGGCTATGATTACCGTTACAGGCTTATAGAGGAGGAAAAAAGATGAGTAAAAGCTATGATATTGCCAGAGAGGTATATGCTTCGTATGAAATTGACACGGAAAAAGCGCTTAAACAAATGGATGAAATCCCAGTATCCATTAACTGCTGGCAATTGGACGACTTGACGGGCTTTGAGGATTTTAACGCCGTGCCGGGCGGGGGGCTCGCCGCGACAGGTGCCGCGCCTGGCAAGCCTGCGAGCGTTGAAGCGTATTTTAAGGATATGAATAAAATGCTGGCCTTGGTCCCCGGCGCCAAAAAGCTGGCCTTGCACAGTATATACGCCCTCACGGAAGGACGGCGGATTCCTCGGAACCGGCTGGAACCGGAACACTTTACAGGCTGGGCTGAGTACGCGAAAGAGAAAGGGATTGGCTTGGACTTCAACCCTACATATTTTTCGCATCCACGCGCCGCCAGCGGCTGGACCCTTTCCAGCCCGGACGCGTCCGTGCGCGCGTTCTGGATTGAACACGGCGTCCGTTGCCGCCGTATCGGCCAATACCTGGGAAGCGAACTGAATATGCCTTGTGTAACCAACCACTGGATACCTGACGGTTCAAAGGATACCCGCGCGGATACCTTGGGTCCGCGGGAGCGTCTCCGCGCCTCGCTGGACAGCATATTCGCCGCGCCCGCGGACGGAACTCCTAACGGCGAACCGAGGCCGGAATCTCCGAAAAATATTGATTCTCTCGAAAGCAAGCTGTTTGGCTTGGGCTGTGAGAGCTATACCACCGGTTCCCACGAGTTTTATTCCAACTACGTCGCCACCACCGGAAAAGCGATCCTTTGCATGGATACCGGTCACTATCACCCTACAGAAACTGTGTCATCCAAGCTGTCCAGTTATTATGCCTTTGGGCAGCGGATTATGCTGCATATCTCCCGGCCTGTGCGGTGGGACAGCGACCACGTGCCGGTCATGAGTGATGAAGTTGCGGCTATTATGCAGGAGATAAAGCGCTGTGACGCCTTCGGGCGGACATTCATCGGGACTGATTTCTTCGACGGCAGCATCAACCGTATAGCCGCCTCTGTCATAGGCGCGCGGACAGTAAAAGCGGCGGTTTTGCACGCATTGCTGGAACCTACGCCGCTGCTGCGCAAGGCTGAGGAGGAAGACAATCCGACCAAACGCCTGGTGCTGCTGGAGGAATTTAAAACGCTGCCGGCTGGACTTGTCTTCGCGGAATACTGCGAGCGGCATGGGGTGCGCGCGCATGGCTGGCTGGAAGAAATTTAAATTTATACTCACGAATATTAAGATTTGCCATATTGAAAACACCGCGCTTCACGCGCTTAAGAAGGGGTCGGCGTCGAGCAAGCTCGACTATCGGGGACGAGTCCCCATAGGCGCGAACTTAAGAAAAAATGCAACCAATCCCTTTTCTTGAAATCAGGCGAACACAGTTCGCCCCTACAGAAAAACGCTGCCCTCTCCGCCCTTAAGAAGGGGTCTGGGGATGAAGTCCCCAGCGGGGTTTGGGGCCTAACGGTGAACTGTCCGTTGGCCCCAAGGTCTTAATCTTTTGACCTTCCCCAAACCTTAAGTTCGCGCGTATGGGGCGAAATCCCCAAGGTTTTAGGTTTTCATGTTTAGCAAATGTATTCGTTCATAAGTATATTTAAGAAAGGAGGCGCGTCGAGCAAGCTCGACTATTGGCCATGAAATATTATCTCGGCATTGACAACGGCGGCACAAGCACGAAGGCCGCGCTTTACACAAAAGACGGCGAGGAGCTTTGCGTCCGCCAAAAAGAAACGGAAATGCTCGTACCAAGCCCTGGCGGGCGGGTGGGAGCGGGTTTCGCGGAGCGTGACATGGAGTCCATGTGGGAGGCAAACTGCGAAATAATCCGTGAGGTTTTGAACACGTCTGGCGTAAACCCAGCCGATATCGCGGGCGCAGCCTGCTGCGGGCATGGAAAGGGGCTTTATATCTGGGGAAAGGACGGCGGGCCGGTCCGTCCCGGAATACTCTCCGCCGACAGCCGCGCCTGGGAATATCCCCTTAAATGGAAGGCGGACGGCACAGCCGCTAAAGTCTTTGAATTGTCCTGTCAAGATATAATGGCCTGCCAGCCCGTGTCCTTGCTGGCATGGCTTAAAGACCACGAGCCGGAAATACAGAAGCGCATCCAATGGGTGTTCGAGTGCAAGGATTACATCCGTTTCCGCTTGACAGGCGAGGCCAGGGGAGAAATCACCGATTATTCCGGCGCGAATCTTTTAAATCTTAAAACAAGACAATACGACCGGGAACTCTTGCGGCTCTTCGGCCTTGAGGAAATATTCGATAAACTGCCGCCGCTGTGCCTTTCGACCGAAGTCTGCGGACACGTATCCAAATACGCCGCGGAAAAGTCTGGTCTTGCCGAAGGCACGCCGGTGGCCGGGGGAATGTTTGACATCGACGCGTGCGCCATAGCCGCGGGCGTCGTGAGCGAGGACAAGATATGCATGATCGCCGGCACTTGGAGCATCAACGAGTATATCCGCCGCGAAGCCGTGACAGACGGAAGCGCCGCTATGAACTCAATCTTCTGTATACCCGGCTATTATCTGATAGAGGAAAGCAGCGCAACCTCCGCGGGTAACTACGAATGGTTCATAAACACGCTGCTGCCGGAGCTTAAAGAACAAGCGGACGCCCAGGGCCGGACCATATTCGATATTTGTGACAAGGAAGCGGAGTCTATTCCGGTGGATGAATTTGTCCCGATATTCCTGCCGTTTTTGATGGCCAGCAACGTACATCCCAACGCCAAAGCGGTGTTTGTCGGGATGAGCCGCTATCACAAGCGGGCGCACATTATAAGAAGCGTGTATGAGGGCATAGCCTTCTGCCACCGCTATCATTTGGACAAACTCACCGCCAGCCGTCCGTCCCCTGCGGAAAGCATACGGCTTGCAGGAGGCGCGTCGCGCTCCAAGGTCTGGACGCGGATGTTCGCCGACATAACCGGCTATCCGGTGGAAGCCGCCGAACACGGCGAAGCGGGGACATTGGGCTGCGCGATGGCCGCTGCCGTAGCCGCTGGAGAATACAAGGATTTGGCCGAGGCCGTGAAACGCATGGCGGCATTCAGGGAAGCCGTCATGCCCGCGCCGGAGCGTTCCGCCGCCTACGAGGGCAGATACAGGATTTACAAAAGAGTCATAGAGGCGCTTGATCCGCTTTGGGACGATATACGGAAATTATCGGCAGCAAGCTCGACTATCGGGAAATGATATTATGAAAGACATCCGATTAGGTTTATATGAAAAAGCCATGCCCGGTTTTTTGAGTTGGGAGCAAAAACTCAAATGCGCCAAGGCAGCTGGATATGACTTTGTGGAGATGAGCGTGGATGAAACCGATGAAAAGCTTTCACGGCTTGATATGAGCGCAACCGAACGGCTTGAGGTTTTGACGCTAATGTCCCGGGCGGGGATGCGCTTCGAGTCGATGTGCCTTTCCGGGCACCGCAAATACCCCCTTGGCAGCGAGGACACCGCCACGCGGGACACAAGCGCGCGGATAATGGAAAAGGCCATAATACTGGCGCGGGATTTAGGCATAAGGATTATCCAAATCGCCGGATACGACGTTTATTACAAGCCGTCAAACGACCGGACGCGCGCGTTCTTCGCAAAAAATCTCGTCCGCGCTGTGGATAGCGCCGCCAAATACGGTGTGATGCTGGCTTTTGAAACAATGGAAACGGATTTTTTGAACACGGTGGAAAAGGCCATGTATTGGGTGAAACGGATAAGCTCGCCGTATCTGGCGGTATATCCGGATTCCGGCAACATCACCAACGCCGCGCTCGCCGCCGGACACGGGATTAATGGCGTACTCGCCGACATCGAGTCCGGACGCGGGCATACCGCCGCGTTTCATATGAAAGAAAGCAGGCCCGGGATATACCGCGAAGTGCCATATGGCGATGGGTATGTGGATTTTAAGTCTGTCGCGGATAAGGCGATAGAAATTGGCGTAAAGCGTTTTGTTACGGAATTCTGGTACACAGGCCAACCGGAATGGGAGTGGGGTCTCGCCCGCGCTAAAGAGTTTTTTTGCGCGGTTTTCTCTTGAGCGCCGCGCAAGCTCGGCTATTATACTCACACACGAAAAAATCTGCTAAAAATCTTTCAGTGTTTTCGTGTGTGAGCAACCAACAACCAGCGTGAAAAGTGCATTTCTTTTCGCGCCTTAGTATAGCCTGAAGAATTTTGTTGGTTTTTCTACAGCGGACAGGGGTTGTTGCGGAACATCGTAAATGTCATTTACGACATTCCGCAACGGACAAATCACATACGTGCAAACTTAAGGCTTGGGAAAGGTCAAAAGATTAAGACCAACGGACAGCTCACCGTTAGGGACTCTGCCCCAAACCCCGCTGGGGATTTTATCCCCAGACACCTTCTTGTGTGCATCAAGTGCAGCATTCTTATGCAGGAGACAACTTTTCAATAAAACGGATGGTTTGTCTTTTTCTTAAGTTCGCGCCTATGCGGACAAATCATCGCAACGGACAAATCACCGCAACGGACAAATCACCGCAACGGACAAACCACCGTTAGGATTCCGAATGACGGCACACCGCGGTGCTGGCCTGCTTTCTCAGTATAGGATTAACCCGTATTTTACATACTGCGGCGCCAGGGTTTTCTATCCTGTTTAGTAACAGCCGTACAGCCTGCATTGCAATATCTTCGCAAGGCACGGCCATCGTGGTCAGCGGAGGTTCGGACACGGCGGAAAACGGAATGCCGTCGAATCCCACGATAGATATGTCCCGGGGGATAGATATACCGTTTCCTTTCATCGCTTTCATCGCGCCAATAGCGATGCTGTCGTTATTGGCGCACAGCGCCGACGGAAATATGGTGTGCTTCTCCAGCAGCTTAAGCATGGAGGCATAGGCCCCGTCCATAGTCGGATGAAGCGCGTAAATCAGGCTGGGTTTAAACTTCAGGCCATAATAGAGGAGCGCTTGTTCAAACGCGTCCCTGCGCTCTCTGTCATTATTAACAGGTACGCTGTTTTCCAAAAAGCCGATATTTTTATGCCCCAGGCCGGCTAGGTGGTTTACAGCCGCAAAAATGGCCTCACGGTTATTCATGGTCACGCAGTTAAAAGGAAGCAGAGGGAGATGATTATCTACCATAACCAAGGGCAGATCAAATTTTGCCAAAACCCCAGTGTCATTATTGTCCAATTCGGTGCCGAGAATTATGACGCCGTCAAGAGGCTGGGCCTTAACTGTGGCTTCCATGTCAATAATGTTTTCAACAGAGGTCATCAGCAGGTTGAAGCCGTTTTTCCTGCATTCCCGTTCAACGGCGTCTATGATTTGCGTAATAAAGCCCGGATTCCCATCGATTCCAAAATTGTGCCGCACATATTTAATAAACTTAATAGTACGGGAGAGACGCGCGTCCGATTTCGGCTGCTGTATCGCATAGCCGTTTGCCGTCAGCATTTCTTCAATTAATGTACGCTTATCGTCCCCAACGCCTTTTTTCCCGTTCAATACCAGCGAGACAGTTGTCAGAGAAACATTGGCGGCCTTCGCGATTTCTTGCAGTTTCATTTCTATTCTCCTCGGAATTTTCGTATGCGGTATCTTATTAAGATTATAGCAAGAAATTTTAGTAAAATCAAGTTGTACTCGCGATATGTTATTATACTCACACACGAAAACATCTTCTAAAAATCTTTCAGTGTTTTCGTGTGTGAGCAACCAACAACCGGCGTGAAAAGTGCATTTCTTTTCGCGCCTTAGTATAACTTGTCTATTACTCGTTTGTTTTGGCGCGTTCTTTATAGAGCCCTCGATTCCGGCGTGCTTGACGGTGAGAAATACTCCCGCGGTGCGGCAGAATCTTATATACGCGCCAATGTCTTCGGCTTTTCTGACTATCCGCAGTATATTCTGCCTTTGCGAAGAATAGTATTTTTAAGACTCGTGAACTTGCCGTTCACGGCAGGGACGAACCGCGTTCGCCCGCATCTCAACCATTTCTGACCAGGAGGCCGGTATGACTAGGAATAACGGAAAGAGCGCGCCTAAAGTCACGGCGCGTGGCATAAAGAATAAGGTGACGGCGCTGTTCGAACTGCCAAGGGAGATTGTGCTTAACCTGCCGCTTATAACAATTACAGGCAATGAGGAAATAAGCGTAGAGAATTATAAGGGCGTAATAGAATATTCGGAGGAGCGGATAAGGATAAACACATCCTGCGGCGTGCTGCGTATAGAGGGGCGTAAGCTGCTGCTGAAACAGATAACCGCCGAAATGATGACGATAAGCGGCGCTGTTACAAGGCTGGAATATTTGATGTAATTCGCGGGGGGCGGTTGCAATGCTTATTTGGCTGTGGAATTATATGCGCGGCTATGTTGTTATAGAAGTGTGGGGGTTTTCCGTGGAGCGGTTCGTCAACCTGGCCGCGCACAGGGGTATTTATATTTGGAACGTGGTTTATACTGACAAAGGCGTGACAATGAGCGTTTCGGCTCGGGCGTTCCGCCTGCTCAAAGGCTGCGGCCGCAAGACGGGCTGTCATATGCGCATAAGGGGTAAACACGGCTGGCCCTTTTTTATTTACAAATACCGTAAGCGGAAGATTTTGGCGGCAGGTGTAGTGCTCTTTGTGGCGGCCATGTACGCGCTTTCCTCCTTTGTCTGGCTTATTAATATCGAAGGAACCCAGCGGCTCCCGCGGCACGAACTGCTGGACGCCTTAAGCGCCGAGGGGTTGCGCGCCGGTGTTTTTAAGCGTAATATAAACACAAAGCAGCTGGAGAAAAGGATGCTTAACCGCTTTGAGGATATTGCATGGATAGATATTTATATAAAGGGCACAACAGCGGCTGTGCGCGTTAAGGAAACCATTCCGCGCCAGGAAATAATCGACAGGGACGCGCCCTGCGACATCATAGCCAAGAAAGACGGGCTTATCGTCAGCGTGGTGGTAAGCGCCGGCACGCCCCTGGTAAAGCCTAGTGACGTAGTGCGGAAGGGCGGCACGCTGGTAAGCGGCAGGCTGGAGGTAACAGACGAGGCCACCGGACAGCCCCGGGACTACGCCTATGTGCACGCTGCGGCGGACGTAACCGCCAAGCTCTATTACGAAATAAATTTGGACGTGGCCTTTAACTATGAGGAAAAAAAATATACTGGCCGTATGGAAAAAAAATATTCCTTCAGTATATTCGGTCGAAAAATAAATTTATTTATTAGTGGTAATACATATAAAAATTATGATAAAATCATCACACGCCGGCAAGTCCGGCTGGGGGAGTATTATCCTTTGCCGTTTGTGATTATTACAGAGGAGTACCGCGAATTTTTCCCTGAAATAAGAACACGCTCTGTGGAACAGGCGAAGGAACTGGCCGAACGCCTCGTCAGCCGCCGCCTGGCGCGGGAGTTTGACCCTGCCGCTGAAGTTACGGAGCGCTTTTTTGAATACGCCGAGCGCGAGGACGCCCTGGAGGTTACGGCCCTTGTGGCCACAATCGAGCTGATCGGCGAGACGGTTATTTTGGCGGAAAATCATCAATAAAGGAGTAATGCAATAAATGTCATCCACAACACAGATAGAGCTTAACCCTCGGCTGATAGGCGCGGTTTTCGGAAAACTGGACGAAAACATACGCAAAATAGAGGGCGCGTTTTCAGTCACAATAGTAAACCGCGGGGAAAGTGTCCTGGTATCCGGCCGGGACACTGAAAAAGCGGCCCAGGTACTTAACAAACTTGCGGCCTTCGCGCAAAAGCGAGAGGACATCAGCGAGCAGACAGTCAACTACCTGATTGCCTCGCTGGAAGACGAGGACTTCAAAAACATAGAAAAAATAAGCGACGACCAAATCTGCCTTAACATTTACGGCAGGCCTATAAAGCCGAAAACCGTAGGGCAAAAGGCTTACGTGGACTTAATACGGCGGAACACGCTGGTGTTCAGCGTGGGGCCGGCCGGAACGGGGAAAACCTACCTTGCCATGGCAATGGCGATAACAGCGTTTAAAAATAACGACGTAAGCCGTATTATTTTGACGCGTCCGGCCATCGAGGCAGGCGAGAAACTCGGGTTCCTGCCGGGCGACTTGCAGCAGAAGGTAGACCCGTACCTGCGTCCCTTATACGACGCCCTGCATGAAATTATGGGGCACGACTCGTTTCAAAAGAACCAGGAGCGCGGCCTTATAGAGGTGGCGCCCCTGGCCTATATGCGCGGGCGGACCTTGGACAACTCCTTTATTGTGCTGGACGAGGCTCAAAACACCACATCAGAGCAGATGAAGATGTTTCTGACCCGTATCGGTTTCGGTTCCAAAGCGGTTATCACGGGCGATCTGACCCAGGTGGACCTGCCCGAGGGCAAAAAGTCCGGTTTACGCGAGGCTGTGGCGATTCTTGCCAATGTAGAGGACATTGGTATTTCGTATCTCACAAAGAAGGATGTGGTTCGGCATCCGCTGGTGCAAAAGATTGTTGACGCCTACGAAAAGCACGGCGCGAAGAAAGCCAGGCGGACGCGCGGGGCACGGCAGTGACGCTGTAGATTCTATATAGTAAAGGAAGCGATATTATGACTGACCGAAAAAGCGCGCGCTTTAATGTCCTGATAACAGTGATGGCTTTTTTGATAACAGCGGCAGTGGTGCTCTCCGGAGCGTATGTCCAAGAAGGGTATGACATTCAGGTTGGCATGGTTTCGCAGGCGAAGTACGTAGCGCCCGCAAGAACGCGGAACCGCGTGGCCACCGAGCGGAATAAGGCGGCGGCCCAAGAAGCGGCCGCGAAGATGGACCCGTTAATCGAGCGGGATAACGTGGCCAACGAAAAAATAAAGAACAGCGTGGCAGAATTTTTTACAGAAGTCTCTGAATTGCGCGCGCAATTGGCGGCCGAGTCCGCCGCGGCTGTGGAAGCCGCTATCGCCGAGGCTGCCGCCGCGGAAGCCGCTGCCGCCGCCGAGGCCGCCGCCGAGGCTGCCGCGCTGGCTGAAGCCGAGGCTGAGGCCGCAGAAACGGCGCTGATAACAGACGAGGGCGAGGCCCAGGAGGAAGAGGCGGAGCCCAGCCCCAGCCCGACGCCTACCCCCACGCCCAGCCCCACGCCCAGCCCAACGCCAACGCCAACGCCCATACCGGTGCTGTCGGTGCGGCTTAACGACAGTCAGCGGGAGCGGCTGCTGGAACTGGACGGCGCTTCCTATGACGCGTTTACAGCCAAGGTAAAGGCTGCCACAGACAGCATGCTGGACAACAATATTCTGGAGATAGACGCCAAGACGCTGGCCGATGTAGAGCGTGAGGTAGACGAACAGGACTTGAGCGCGGACCTGCGGACCATAGCCGGCACTATAATTTCCACCTTCTTGACCAGCAACGTTATAATTGACGAGGAGGCTACCAAGAACGCCAGGGAGGAACGCGCGGCCAAGTATGACGAGGTCTACTATCTCAAATCCCAGACGATAATCGATCAGGGCGATATAATCACGGAGGAAGCCTATGCCGCTATGGAGGACTTGGGCCTGGTAAAGCGGAACTATATGAATTTGTGGCTTGTGGCTGGAATGTCTATTTTGCTGGCGCTTATCTTTTCGCTTATAATCGTGTATTTATATTTCTATTATCCCAATGCCTTCCGCGGCAAAAAGGACACCCTGCTGCTGTTTTCGCTGTACTTGCTGGTGATTTTAGTTACCCGGGCGCTGGTTGGCCTGCCTTATCAGTTCCTGCCGATACTGCTCTTCGCCATGCTTATAGCTATTTTATACGAGACCAAGATGTCACTGGTGTTAAGCCTGGGAGTTACGGTTATCTGCCTGCTTATACACAAGGGCGACATAGAGTTTCTTACCTACTTTATTTTGTCTGGTTTGTTCGTGTCTCTTATTTCACGCTACATGACCGAATACAACAAAATCATAATTGTAAGTGTTCTGACCTTCGCGGCCAATTTATTCATCGCGCTTAGCGTGTCATTGTTTTTTGAGAAAAAATATTCTAATGAGATAATGATGAGCGCGTTATACGCGGCAATTGGCGGCTTTGTTTCCATATTGTTCTGTATTGGAAGCTCACCCTTGTGGGAGACAGTGTTCGGGGTAGTGACTAACTTCCGGTTAATTGACCTGACTAACCCTGGAAATCCGCTTTTGCGTAAGCTGACTCTGGAAGCGCCTGGTACCTACCACCACAGCCTGATAGTGGCTAACCTGGCGGAGGCGGCGGCGATGGAAATAGGTGCCAACTCCAGCGTTGCCAGGGTAGGTGGGTATTACCATGATATTGGCAAATTAAAACACCCGCGTTATTTTTCGGAGAATCAGTTAGGGGAAATCAAGAATCCCCACGACGAGATGGACCCGAAGACCAGCGCGGCGGTTATAAGGGACCATGTTACCTATGGGTTGGAACTGGCGGCGGATTACAAACTGCCCTCTGTTATACGCGACATAATAGCGCAGCATCACGGCAATTCGCTGATTAAATATTTTTTCATTAAGGCGAGTAACGCATCTAACGAAGATAAGCCGGTAAAAATAGACGAGAAGGATTTCAGGTACGACCAGAGTGTTCCCCGTTCCAAGGAAGCGGCTGTGGTAATGCTGGCGGACACCGCCGAGGCGGCTGTGCGCTCCATGATACCTTCCGGCAAGTCTATGGCGGAAGTTGAGGCGTTTGTGCGCGCCTTAGTAAAGGATAAAATGGAGGACGGCCAGCTCTTGGAAAGCGGTATGACAATTAAGGACATTGAAACAGTTATACAGTCCTTTATGCATGTATTCAAGGGCATGTATCACGACAGGATTCCATATCCCACCGCCGAGGTCAAGGACGGGTCCGAAGCCGGTTCCGAGCCTGGGCAGCCGAAGACGTTGGATTTACGCGCCGAGCGCAAAAAACGCAAGGGGCGGGCCGGAAGATAAAGGCAAGAGAAGGGAGATAATACAGTTGCTGGAGGTTTGCGTAAGCAGCCGAAGCGCCTTGGCCAAGGCTGGCGGCTGGAATGAGCTTATAGAGCGCGTGGCGCGGGAATGCGCGCGTGAGTTCGGCGCGGGCCTGGAGGTAAGCGTTTCGCTGGTGGATGACGAGGAAATGCGGCGGCTTAACGCTAAGTACCGGGGCGTGGACAGCACGACGGACGTACTGTCCTTCGAGCAGGACGGCCTTGTTCTGGGTGATATAGTTATTTCAATGGAAAAGGCTCGGGCTCAGGCAGAGGAATACGGCCATCCGCTGGAGCGCGAGCTGGCCTTTTTGACAGCGCATGGAATGTTGCATTTAATGGGCTATGACCATGTAACAGAGGAGGATGCGCGTGAGATGTTCGCGCGGCAGGACGCCGCGCTTAAAAATTTAGGTATTGGGAGGACGGGAAGGTTAAATTCCTAAAAAGGGTATGAAGATTGTTTTAATATGTGCGTTGTGCCTGCTGCTGCTTACCGGATGCGCAACTGGGAAAGCTACGTTTTTGGACATTTATTTACAAAACGTAAAAACAGATACCGGCGAGGATACAAACCAAACGGAAGCTCATGAGCCAACACCCGAGCCAACCCGCGCTCCAAGCCCGACTCCGGTCCCCTGCGAAATAATCGACTTCTTAAGCGGGCGTGAGATAACCAAGGAAGCAAACGCGCGCAGGCCGGTAGCCATAGTGATAAATAATTTGTACCGGGCGCTGCCCCAAAGCGGTATAGGCCAGGCTGACATTGTGTACGAGGTGCTGGCGGAAGCGGATATAACGCGGCTGGTGGGAGTGTATCACGATTTTGACGCGGACAAGATAGGACCGGTAAGGAGCGCGCGCCATTATTTTTTGGACTTCGCGCTGGATTGGGACGCGGTGTTTGTGCATCACGGCGGCAGTCCGCAGGCTTATACCGCCCTTAGGGATCTTGGCGTGGATAGTCTGGACGGTATGATCGAGGAAGGCATCACCTTCTGGCGTGACGCGGAGCGGGCCGCCAAGCCGTCTATGTACGAGCACAGCTCCTATACGGGCGTGGAAAAGCTGCTGGAAGCGCTGGAGTCCAAGCGGTTCAGGCTGGAAACAGAACTGGAGCCCCCGTTCAGGTTCTTCCCAGTGCCTACGGCCTACAGCGCGGCCGGCGCGGCGGACAGGCTGACAGTCCCGTTTTCCCTGGCCTATACCACAATATTTGAATACGACGGCGAAGCCAGGGTATACAAGCGGTTTAACAACCAGGGCGAGCACATTGACGAAGCCACGGGCGAGCAACTGGCCTTTGCGAATGTTATAGTGCAGTTTGTGGACGAGTATATTATAAGCGGCGACACCGAAGGCAGGCGCGAGTTTAACCTTGTGTCCGCTGGCACGGGTTATTTATTTACGGGCGGGCGGTATATGGATATAATATGGGAAAAGAAATCCCATCAGGAGCCTACCCGCTGGTTCGACGGTGAATGGAATAAATTGGCGATTAACAGGGGCAAGACTGCCATATGTGTTTTAAATTACAGGAAAGAAGTTATAATAGAATAGATAAAGGAGATGATCGCTCTGGGAGAATTTCATTCCGGGCTGGTGTCCATAGCCGGCAGGCCGAATGTAGGAAAGTCCACAATAATGAACAGCCTGCTGGGGGAGAAAGTGGCGATAACCACGCCGAAGCCGCAGACGACCCGGACATGCGTGCGGGGGGTGCTGACTGGCAGCGGCTATCAGGCGGTGTTTATTGACACGCCGGGTATGCACAGTCCGAGGAACAAGTTAGGCGAGTACATGATACGGCAGGCGGAAGCGTCCTTAGCGGAAGTGGATACAGTCTTGTATATTATTGAGCCAAAGGCTGCGGACGGCTCCGGCGCCGTTATGAAGGCGAACGGCATAGACGCCGGCGTATGCGGGAAACTGAAGCGGCTGAACAAGACGGCAAAATTTCTGGTAATAAACAAAATAGACACAATAAAGAAGGAAAGACTGCTCCGAATAATAGATATTTACCGCAATTTATGCGATTTTACCGAAATTGTGCCGGTATCAGCGCTTAAGGGCGAGAACATGGGGCTGTTACTGGAGAAGATAATCGAGTATCTGCCTCAGGGGCCGATGTATTTTCCTGACGACACGCTGACGGACCAGCCGGAGCGCGTCATAATAGCGGAACTGATACGGGAGCAGGCGTTATACCTTCTGGAGGACGAGATACCCCACGGCATAGCCGTTCAGGTTATGGCCGTAAAGGAACGGCCGGGCCGGTCTCTTTGCGACGTTGAGGCGGAAATATACTGCGAGCGCGATTCACACAAGGGCATAATCATAGGCCGGAACGGCGCTGCCCTTAAGGAAATAGGCGCACGCGCACGCGCGGCTATAGAGCGCCTGCTGGGGCTGCAGGTTTATCTGCGGCTTTGGGTCAAGGTCAAAAAAAACTGGCGCGACACCGGCCACCCGGAAAAATTGCTGGTTACTTAAGACTTTGGGCTCCTAAATAAATAACCTACGATTATACAAGTTTTAGACTTGACAAGAAAAGAAAAGTGTGAAACTCTTGTAAAAAGGCAATTTTACAGGAGGATACTGATTATGAAACGACTAA
>JAISYE010000272.1 GCA_031297485.1 Clostridiales bacterium | reverse complement strand
GGGGCGGGGTCTCATAAGCGCGAACTTAAGAAAAAAATAACCAGCCCCTTTTACGTCGAGCAAGCTCGGCTATCCTTGAAAAGACTGTACCTGCATCAAAAAGCGCTGCGTCCAGCTTGCTCGACTATCGCACTCGCCGCCCTTAAGAAGGGGTCTGCGTCGAGCAAGCTCGGCTATCGGGGATGAAATCCCCAGCGGGGTTTGGGGCCAACGAACAAACCATCGTTAGGCCCCTAACGGTGAACTGTCCGTTGGTCTTAATCTTTTGACCTTCCCCAAGCCTTAAATTCGCGCCAATGGGGCGGGGTCTGCCCGTTCTATTCCGGATTTCACGCTGTAGTGTTAAAGCAGACGTGCGAACACAGTTCGCGCGTTCCTAAATTAAATTTATACTATCCGCAGCATAAAAGTTAAAGTAAAGAATCCGCTAACTCCAGCGCCGACCCTATAACCTTGTCCATATCATAATATTGATACTCCCCGAGCCTTCCTTTGATAAAAACGGACGGCTCGGCCTTTGCGAGCTTGGCGTACCGGCTGTAAAGAGCGTTGTTCTTGTCGTTGTTAACAGGATAGTAAGGCTCCGCCCCGGGTCCCCGCTCAGATGGATATTCGCGCGTTATGACTGTTTTGCCGCTGTTGGCTTCACTGTCGAAAAATTTGTGCTCAATGATTCTCGTAAACGGCGTTTCCGCGTCCGTAAAGTTCATAACCGCAACACCCTGATAGTTGGCCGTATCCATCGTTTCTGTCTCAAACCGCAGGCTCCTGTATTCCAGCGCGCCAAGCTGATACCCAAAATAAGCGTCAACCGGTCCTGTGTACACAATCCAGTCGGCTTGCCCGCGCCAGAATTCTTTGTCCGCCAGAAAATCCGTGTTCAGGCAAATGTCAGCGCCGGCGAGCATTTGCCGGACTAGGTCCGTATACCCCGCCTTGGGCACGCCCTGAAACGCCGCGTTGAAATAATTGCAGTCGAAGGTAAAGCGCAGGGGCAGCCTGTTAACGATAAACGCAGGCAATTCCCTGCACGGCCTGCCCCACTGCTTCTCAGTATAACCCTTGATCAGCTTTTCGTAGATGTCCGTGCCCACAAGGCTAATCGCCTGTTCTTCAAGGTTTTGCGGCTCGCCTGCGGTACAGCGCTGGCTGTCGATCTTGGCCAGCGCCGCGCCGGGCGATGTCACTCCCCACATTTGATAAAAGGTATACATATTAAAGGGCAGGCTGAAAAGCTGCCCTTTAAAATTGGCCAAAGGTGAGTGCGTGTACCGGTTAAACTCGGCGAATTTCGTAACAAAGCCCCAAACGGCCTTGTCGTTTGTGTGGAAAATGTGCGCGCCGTATTTGTGAACCTGTACGCCATCCACACATTCAGTATAACAGTTTCCGCCGATATGGGAGCGTTTTTCAAGCGCCAGGCAGGTTTTCCCCGCGTCCAGCGCGCGTCTGGCGAAGGCAGCGCCGAACAGCCCCGCGCCGACAATCAAGAAATCGTACCGCATGTACATGCATCTTTTCATTATCATTATACACGCGAACGAATACATTTCCCAAGCGAGCCGCGGCGAACTTCAAGGGACGAACGGTGTTCGCCCGCGCCCTGCGGCAAATCTCAACATTAGCGGGTATAATTAAAAATTAATTAAATTTGAACAGAGCGCGGCTGATGTTGTAACCCAGCTTTGCTGGGAACCCTATTGGCAGGTTCACCAAAAACCCCAGAAATCCGCGCCGCAGTTTTTTATATGTGCCGGGAGCGCAAGACTTGATGTAGTTCCACAGCTCACGCTTTTTGCTATAGTTTTTCCCTTTAATAAGCATAACCGACGACACGGCTGTGACAATCTCCAGCAGCCGGTACAGATATTCTGCGTGGCGCGCGTTCTGTGGCGCGTGCCTGATGTCCGCCATCAGTTTGTTGATCGCGATCTGCTGGTCAATCCTTGAAAGCATGGTCCTTTCCCCGACGCTTTGGTTATCGCGGCCTATGGTGTAACGGTACAGGTCGCAATTTAAGTATAAAAGCGACTGAACATACCCAAGCGGCTTGTAAACGCAGAGGTTATCCACATAGAACGTATGCTCGGGGAGTTTCAGACCGCAGTCACGCAGGAGAGCCGTGCGAAACACCGCGGCGTGCATAATCAGGTAGCGCCCAGGTTTCGAGCGCCTCGCCTCCTCCCATGTGAACACGCGATTTTCAGGAAACATGCCTGTATAGCGGATAGTCTTTTCCTTTCCGTGTTTATCATACACATAGTTACAAATTATAAGGTCCGCCGGATTATCAAGCCCTTTCATCCCTTCGAGCAGCCGAGCCAGCGCCGTCGTGTCCAGACAGTCGTCCGAATCAACGACTTTGAAATAAAGCCCGTCCGCCTGTTCAAGCCCCGCGTTGACCGCGCCGCCGTGCCCCTTGTTGGGCTGGTGCACAACCCGGACGCCTCCGGGGAAGCGGACGGCATATTCGTCCGCAATGGCGGCGGTGCCGTCGGTAGATCCGTCGTCTACGATAATAACCTCTACATCCGCCCCGCCGGAAAGAATACTGTCCACGCAGCGGCGCATATAGGCTTCCGAATTGTAACAGGGCACGGTAACAGTCAGCAGTTTCAACGCCGTCAACCCTCCCATTTTTGATCGTTTACGCTTCGTCTTTTCGCCTGAAAATCAGCCTAAAAATTGGAAAGAACACCCAGAACGAAATAGCACTGTTGATCAGCATAGTCGCCACGTCGGCGGCTGTTTCACCTACGGCGCCCCAGGCGCCGATCAGAAAGGCGTACACAGGGGCCTTATACAGCCCTTGGGCCGTGGCCGCGCCGATTGTAATAACAGCATAGGCCAGCGCGTACCAGCATACCGCCCTTAAAATCTTACCGTTAGATTGAAATGTCACCTTGCGCTGTAAGAAGAAGTTAGCGACCTGGGCCAGCGCGATAGTCAGCTGGACAGCCAGGAAGTAGGCCAAACCGCCTCCGCCGCCCGTTCCAAGCTCACCTGCCGCATAATCGAAGATAAAGAACGGCGAACCGTCGAAGTTCCGCCCGACGCGCCCGGCGCGGAACGCCGTGTCCACCAGCGGCGTCAGGCCGAGCAACGCCTTGAACAGCGGCATTAACGCCAGCTGCAGCAATGTCACGCCGTTAGAGACGGCAAAGAACACCAAGAACTGCGTAAGTCCGGGGTGGTCGAAACGGAACTTGCGGAACCACCCGCGTATCAGTCCGCCCAAGCCGCGCCAGAAATGCCCGCCCAAGAGGTTTGGCAGCGCCTCGGCCATTTCCATTGTTACTGCGCCGCCCGTCATCTTGGCGAGCGCCCGGAACGGCGCGTGGTACCGGAACAGGGCGTTCAAATCGGGGGTTTCCGCGTTTTTGTCCGCGCTGCGTTTCAGGATATAATGGACAAGCCGTCCCACAGGACTTTTTACCGTTGCGAGACTGCTGAACGTGTCGTTGACGGTCAGCGGACGGAGCGCCGTCTGCGGACGGAACGCCGTCTGCGGACGGAGCGCCGTCTGCGGTTCTCCCCATAGTCCTTCGGGCGGTTTATGCCCTAGCAGCGCCTCAAATTCCGCGTCTGGGACCGCATGAACGCGGCCCGTATAGTACGACGGCAAAGTATCGGGACTGTAAGGATTTTCCCAGCCAGAGCTGTCAACCACGACGGAGGCGGCAAGGCGTATATCGCGCGACGACGCGCCGACCATGACGCTGTATGAGCCCGGTTCAATATTCCAACGTCCCGATTTTACGTTATAGTATCGAAACGCCGTTTCATCAAGCGGGATTGTAACCCGGCGGTGTTCGCCCGGCTCCAAAAAGACCTTTGCGAAGCCTTTCAGTTCCTTCTCCGGCCTGAAAACCCTCGCGCCCGGCAAGCCTATATAAACTTGCGCTGTTTCCGCGCCGGCAGCGCCGCCTGTATTAGCGACTGTAAACGTTACTGTCTTGCTGTCCGCTTTCAAATCCGAATATTCAAAGACCGTGTAAGAAAGCCCGAACCCGAAAGGGAAGCGGACGCCCGCGCGGACCTTGTCGAAGTACCGGTAGCCCACATAGATACTTTCGCGGTATTCGGCGGTGCGTTCGCGCCCGGGGAAATACGCGGAGACAGGGGCGTCCCCATAGGCAAGAGGGTACGTTTCCGACAGTTTTCCGGAGGGGTTCGCCCGTCCGGTCAAAACGTCCAGCACCGCGCCCGCGCCTGCCTGCCCGCCCAGGCCCGCGAATACCAGCCCTTTGCATTTGTCAATCCACGGCATTTCCACATAGCCGCCGGCCGAAAGAATGACGACGACGTTATTGTTCACGGCGTATACGGCCTCCAGCAGGTCGGTCTGGTTACGCGGCAGTTCCGCGTGCGGCCTGTCCAGCCCTTCTGTTTCATAAATCTCAGGCAACCCTAAAAACAGCAGCGCAATCTCCGCGGACCCTGCCAGTCTCACCGCCTCGCCTTTCAGCGCGGCGTCCTCTTGGCCCTTACGGCGGAAGCCTTTAGCGAAGCCCGCGCTCTTAATATCGAACCCATCCAGCAAGTCCAAGACACTGTCAAGCCTGGTGGGGTTGACGTTAGAACTTCCGGCTCCCTGATAATGAGGCTTTTCGGCAAATCCGCCGATAATGGCGGCTTTAACCCCGGGAACCATCGGCAGAATATTATCGTCGTTTTTGAGCAGCACAATTGACTGTTCCGCCGCGTACCGCGCCGCGGCGTGGTGGTCCTCAAAGGAAAACGCTGCCGGCGCGTCCGCCGGAATCTGAACAGAAAGGATTAAATCCAGCAGTTCGCCAACCCGTTCATCCAGCACCTCTTCCGAAACGCGTCCGTCCAAAACGGCCTGTTTCAGCTGCCGGTCGCTGTCGCCGCCCGTGTGCGGCATTTCAAGGTTACTGCCCGCCAATACGCCCGCGGCGTGGTCGTTAGAACCGCCCCAATCGGACACTACCGCGCCCTCAAAACCCCATTCGTCCCGCAAAACAGTTCGCAGCAGCCATTCGTTTTCGTTGGCGTACACGCCGTTGACAGGGTTGTAACTGCTCATAAGGGCTTTTGGCCGCCCCTCGCGGACGGCGATTTCAAAGTTTGTGAGATAAATTTCGCGCAGTGCCCGCTCGTCTATGACGCTGTCACAGTGCATACGGTTGAGTTCCTGATTGTTTCCCGCGAAATGCTTTACGCAGGCGGAAACACCTGCGCTCTGAACGCCCAGGACAACCCTTGCCGCCAGTTTTCCGGCGAGAAACGGGTCCTCTGAGAAATACTCAAAATTGCGCCCGCAGAGTGCGGAACGCTTGATATTCAGCCCCGGTCCCAACACCATATTGACACGCATGGCCTTGGCCTCCTCACCCAGCAGCCCGCCAACCCGCTCGGCCAAAGCGGGGTCCCAGCTGTTGGCGATGGTAGAGGCGGCGGGCCAGCAAGTCGCGGGGTAGGAAGCGTTCAATCCCAGGTGGTCGGCGGCTCCGGTCTGTTTGCGCAGCCCCCCTGGGCCGTCCGAGAGCCAGACGCGCGGTATATTCAGCCGTTCTATCGCCTTAGTGCGCCACATATCAAGACCGGACAGCAGCCCGCACTTCTCGTCAAGCGACATTTGGCTTATAAGATGCTCGTGCTTCACGTAACCCCTCCCCTCCATACAATTTAATGAGTTTACTGCCGTCATTATATCAAACCCGCCTGAGGATCAGGCGAGTTTTTGCGCAAACGGTTAAAATTATTCGTAAATGGTTACGACGTGTAAAAATAACTTGACATATAGTGAAGTATGTATTACTATATGTTTGTCTCGTTCAACTACACCAGGAGAGGAGGTATCATTATGTCATACAACAGCAAAAGGACTATCATCAGCTTAATCGCGGGTATCCTACTTATTACCGCATACGCCGTCTACGCGCTCGGGGAACGCGCGCCCGCGCCGGACAATCCGCAATCTTGGGCGGCCGCGGTGTTGGTCTTTATCGGGATTGGCGTGGCCGCGGTTATCGTTATCCAGATTTTTTTCCATTTTTTCACAAACGAAATGACACAGTTAGAACTTGCGAAAAAATCAGGGGCTTCGCGTCAAACTATAATCGCTTTGGAGGCGGGGAAATACACACCTTCTTTGGAGATGGCCTTTCGCATAGCCGGCATGTTCGGCGTACTGATCGGCGAAGTATTTGAATGTAAACCGGAGGGGGAAAATCGTGAGTAATTACAGGAACAACGCGATATTTGCTGGAGTGATGTTTCTCTTGGCAATGGCATCGAGCCTTGTCGGTGGTACGCTGATACAAGACGTTATCGGCAAGCCTGATTTTATGGGCGGTCTTTTGGAACACAGGATGGTCATAATTGCAGGCGTTAGCCTTGAGCTGCTGAACGCGCTCGCGGCCGTCGGCATCGCCGCCGCGTTTTGGCCGCCGCTCAAGCGGAAAAGCCCCGCTATGACAGCCGGATACCTTGGGTTGCGCGTCATAGAAGCTGCCGTATGCGCAACGGCGGCGTTTATCCCCGTTGTCTTGATTATGCTTGCGGGGAACGGTGACGAGGTGTCACTCGCCGATATGCTTTGTATTGTCCGAGATACTATCACGACCTATGCGGTTCCGCTGTTTTTCGGAATCGGCGCATTAGTTTTTTATGTGATGCTGTATCGTTCGGATCTGCTGCCAAAATATATTTCAGTATGGGGTTTCATCGCCGCGATAGGTATTATGGCCGTTATGCTTGTCCCTGTTGCCGCCGTTACGCCTGTATTTGGGCTCCCTATCATAGTCAATGAAATTTATCTTGGCGTGTACCTCATTGTCAAAGGCTTCAGGAAGGGGGCGGCTGAATGATGAAAGCGGCTGTATGTCCGCAATACGGTTCGCCGGACGTTTTGCGAGTTAGGGAAGTTGAGAAACCAAACCCAAAGGCTAACGAGGTTTTAATAAAGGTTCGCGCCGCGTCTATCAACGCCTATGACTGGCATAAACTGCGGGCCGATACGGTTTTGATCCGCCTGATGGGCGGCGGCTTGCTCAAACCAAAGAACGCGATTCCCGGATGCGACTTCTCGGGCATAGCGGAAGCGGTCGGAAAGAACGTGACGAGCTTCAATGCCGGCGATGAAGTCTATGGCTGTCTTGCCGACGGAAGCGGCGACAGCACATTTGCCGAGTACGTTTGCGCCGCTGAAAAAGTGTTGGCTCCGAAACCGTCCGGCGTAACATTCGAGGAAGCGGCTGCTGTGCCTATGGCGGCAGTGACCGCGCTTCAAGGGCTTCGGGACGCCGGTAGGATAAAGCCCGGCCAAAAAGTTTTGATTAACGGCGCGTCCGGCGGCGTGGGAACATTCGCGGTGCAGCTTGCGAAAATATTCGGCGCGGAAGTAACGGCGGTATGCAGTGCCCGCAATATTGAAACGGCGCGTTCGCTCGGCGCGGATTTTGCCGTTGATTATACACAGGATAATTTTACAAAAGGCCAGCGGCGTTACGATTTAATTCTTGATATTGCCGCCAATCATACGCTCACTGAGTACAGGCGTGTCCTGAATCCTAACGGCGTTTGCGTTACTGTCGGCTTTTCATCGTTTTGGCAGATATTCAAGGCAATGCTCGGCGGCAAAAAAATCACGCTTCTGATGGCGAATAATAAGCGCGGACGCGATTTAATTTATCTGAATCAATTTCTCAAAAGCGGTAAGATAAAGCCTGTTATTGACCGCTGTTATCCGCTTGACGAGGTTTCCAAAGCGTTTTGGTATTTCGAGAAAGAACACGCGCGGGGAAAGGTCGTAATAAAAGTTGCGCCTTAGCGGTTTTGCCGGTCATATCTATTATGAATCGGCGGACACGCGCATCAGGGATTAGTCTTTTATGGCCGATGAAAACCGCAGACTGGCGGCTGCGCTTCGGTAGCGCGGACGCGGGGCGATTCTAATTGCCCTTTGTCCGCATTTTCGCAACTGCTAAATCTCTGTTCTGTGCGTCCGTTTGTGCGGCACACTCACTTCTATCACAGTATCACCATGGCGTTTAATCGCTTTTGCGCTCTTATTCAATTTTTAAACACGTTCCAAGGGAAGCAAAACATTCAGCGAGAACCAGCTGTTTTCGTACTCGGCGGAGGCGCTCCCGCCGTATTTTTTCGCCGTGTGCCGGATATTTTTCAGGCCAAAACCATGGAAATCCTTGTCCGTCTTGGTCGTGACAGGCAGACCGTTTTCAAAGCGCGGTTCGGACTCGCAGTAGTTTTCAAAGCGCATCAGTAAAAATCCGCGCTCGCGCGAAACGGTCATGTGTATAAGCCGCTTCTCGTTGTCGGGGACGGCTGCCAGGTATTCTATCGCGTTGTCGAGGGCGTTGCCGAAAACCGCGCAGACATCCATAACGTCCATGAATTCCAATAGCTTGCCATCGGCGACGCAGGTAATGATGATTCCAAGGGAGTGGGCCCGCAGGCTCTTGCTCATGAGAATCGTGTCCAGCACGGGGTTTCCGGTTTTTTTCCCTGCCTCGTAGGCCAGAATACCGCTCTCCATCTCGTCAAGCCAGGCGCCGCGCTTTACTGGGTCGCTTTCCAAACGCAGGGCGTTGATTTGATGCTTCAAGTCATGATATTTGCGGTTGATAATCTCTATGCTCTCGCGGGATTGCTGATATTGGAGATATTGGTTATTCAGGACGTTTTGGACGGCTTCCAATTCCCTTCGCGCCCTTGTTTGGCAGCAGTTGACATGGTGGGCGTACAGCACCGCGAAGCCCCAAAGGTCGATCAGCGTCCGCATGCTCCAAACGTCAAAGACCGTACCGGAAAACGGTGTCGTAACAGGCACGAAACCAATGTTCGAAAACGCGAATACCAACGCGGCGATCAGCACCGCGCCCGCCAATTCCCCGCCGCTTACGGCAAGCCGCGGCCCGCGCGAAAGCAGCCGCTTTTCAAGGGCAAACGCGGGGACGGTGAGCAGGAGCATCGCGGCGCTTGTGGCCGTGCCGCGCGGAACCCCCGCAGGGTCCCCAAGATACCAATAAACCTGCCAGACCAGCGCGGCGGACAGTTCTGCGAGCACAAAGGCGTTTACGCAGTAATGCACCGCGTCTGTAACGGCAATGTCTGTCATAAGGCGGATAAACAGCAGCATAAGCCCCACGGCACCACACATGCAGGGTATCCACCAGAAAATATGCGCGTTGCCCGTATAGATTAAAAACGCTGACTGGACGGCCAGGAAGAACGCGGCTTTCGTCCAAAACGCCGCGCTTTTCGGGCGCGGCCGCAGGCCGAATATAAATACCATACAGGCCAGCCATTCCGCGAGCGCGGAACTCCAACGCGGGATGTACATCATCGCGCGCTCCCTCCTAAGTAATTGGTGAGCGCTTCCATAAAGGCGTTCCTGCGGGCGCGGCTGATGACCAGCGCGTCGCCGCCCACTATGGCACACCCGTCGCGTATGCCGTCAACGTAATCCAAATTGATGAGATAGCCCTTGTTGCCGCGGAAGAATTCGGGGAAGTTCTTTTCGGCCTCGCGCATAACGCCGGAGGATACGAAAACACCGTATTTAGTGTGATAAATAAGGTTGTGCCCTTGGCTTTCCAGATAAAATATATTGGCAATATTCAGCTTTTGTATCCCGCCGCCCTTGAGCGTTACAGCCGTATAACGCGTCTCGCGTTTCGCCAGCCGCTTTGAAGCCCTGTCCATGCAGCGCGAAAACGCGAAGTATGATACGGGTTTAAGGCAATAGTCCAGCGCGTCCACAGAGTAACCGCGTATGGCATACTGCGGCATGTTGGTGATAAATATTATGACGACCTCAGGGTCTTTCCCCCGTACTTCTTCAGCGGCGGTTATACCGTCCACAAAGTGCATCTCAATGTCCATCAGTATCACGTCAAACTGAAAACAGTAACTCTCCAGCAGACCGTCGCCGTCCGTAAAACACGTGAGCGTGAAGTCTTCGCCGTGTTCGGCGCACCATCGGCGCACGTGTTCCCCGACTGCGTCGGCGTCACTGAAATCGTCCTCTACTACGGCAATACGTAACATACTCAACTTTTATCTCTCCCTTTATTTTGTGCTTTTTTACTTTTCTTCATTATACTACTGAATATATTGGCTGTAAATTGCCACAGAAATATAAAAAATGCCGCCGCTGGCGCTTGGCTTTTAAGGGTCTTCAAAATTTGAGGGGATTCAGAGACAGGGCAATTTCATAATTTCCATAATTTATAATTACCATATTATTATACAATATAGGGCAAACTATCCTATATTGTATAATATCCCCGGGTTTATGTTGTAAAAATTTTATTATCATAA
>JAISYE010000271.1 GCA_031297485.1 Clostridiales bacterium | reverse complement strand
GCGAACGCTTCAACGCATTTCCAAAAAAGTTTGGTATCTTATACTTTCGTCATTCCTTAGCTGACAATCCCTATTTTTTGCCGGATCATATCAATAAACGCCTGCCGTTCCGTCTTATCAGCAAATACAGAGTCTGGAACAATAATTACACTTAATTTACCAGTATAAACGTATATCATTCCATTATTAAAGACCAAATTCTCTATAATACTGTATTTCATTTCAGATACCATTTTATTTGCCGCAAGAATGATTTTGCCGTCTAAAAGGCGCAGTTCATATTCACCGGTCATGGCATCAAATTTTCCCCGCAATGCCAATCTTTGAATAAAGGAACCTTTTGCTGGACGAAAAAGCAGCTGCGCCAAGCAAACCGCAATAATCATTAAAAAAGTACTAATTAAAAGAATAGGCCTGTAATATTCTGACTTGCCTTCAACAAACATTTCAGGCAGCAAAAAAATCAGGATTATCGCTACTGGCAAAAGTATAGAAAAAAGTGTTAGTTTCTTGCCAATTCCAGAATGGCGGCTATGATAGATATTAAATATTATCCAATCCTGCTCTGTTAAATTGTATTTCAGGCACATTACATATCCTCCTCACTGACACGAACAAGCTATACTAAGGCGCGAAAAGAAATGCGCTTTTCACGCCGGTTGTTGGTTGCTCACACACGAAAACACTGAAAGATTTTTAGAAGATGTTTTCGTGTGTGAGTATAACCAACAGATAGTTCACCATTAGGATTTGTCCGTTGCATCGAGCAAGCTCGACTATCGGAATCCAGTTTTCAAATACGTCCTAGAGGCGTGCATGTCAAGCGTTACACCCGCTAATACCACGATTTACCGCAGCAAAATTTTTATCCGTTCCGCTGCTTCCCGCAGGTTTTCCGCGTCGCCGAAGGCTGTCAGGCGGAAAAAGCCCTCGCCGTTAGCGCCGAAGCCCGAGCCGGGCGTACCTACCACATTGGCGTTATTAAGCAGGTAGTCGAAAAATTCCCAGGACGACATGCCGTTAGGACAGCGCAGCCAGATGTAGGGGGAATTTTCGCCCCCTGTAAACCACAGGCCAAGCTCGCGCAGTGTTTCGGCAATGACCCTGGCGTTTTCCATGTAATACCTGATACTCTCCTTAATTTGGCCAAGCCCCTGACTGGAAAGCGCAGCCGCCGCGCCGCGCTGGGTAATATAAGACACGCCGTTAAACTTGGTGGACTGCCTTCGTCCCCAGAGCTTATTAAGGCTGACGCCGCCCCGGACAAGTTCCGCGGGCACTACGGTATACCCGCACCGCACTCCCGTGAAGCCGGCCGTCTTGGAAAAGGAACAAATTTCAACAGCGCATTTCTTCGCGCCCTCAATTTGATATATGCTGGTGGGCAGGGCGGGGTCGCTCACATAGGCCTCGTAAGCCGCGTCAAACAGTATCACCGCACCGGCGTCCAGGGCGTAGTCCACCCAGCGCCCCAGGCTACGCCTGTCGTACACCGCGCCTGTAGGGTTGTTGGGCGAGCACAGGTAAATTATGTCCGCCCTGGTGTCCTTGTCAGGCAGGGGAAGGAAGTTGTTTCCAGCGTTCCCGTTTATGTAGGTTACTTTACGGCCCGCCATTATATTTGTGTCCGCGTAAACCGGATATACCGGGTCCGGAACGACTACGGCGTTTTCTTCGCCAAAGATGTCCAAAATATTCCCAATATCGCTTTTCGCGCCGTCGCCTACGAAAATTTCAGCGTCGCTCAATTCCACGGACTTTTGCGCATAATAGCCGCGCAGCGCCTGCTTTAAGAATCCATAGCCATTGGTATCGTCATATCCGCGGAAGGTTTCCTTCCGGCCCATTTCCGCCACTGCCCCGCTCATGGCGGCGACAATCTCCGGCGCCAGCGGCAGCGTGACATCTCCTATGCCCAGCCGGATAACATCCCGCTCTGGATGCGCGGACTTATACTCGTTTACTTTTTGCGCAATTGTGCGGAACAGATAACTGTCCTTTAGATTTAAATAGTTTTTATTGATTTCCATAATCTTCACCTTTCTAACATGAAACTCTGACCTGTAACCAAGACTTGCCCCGTCCTAAGGCGTGTTTGAAAATTCCTTAAAGCGCGAAATTTCGAATGAAACCACTGCAAAGATAGTCGAGCTTGCTCGACGCTTCGCGTTGCGTCGAGCAAGCTCGACTATCGGAATCCAATGTCAACAGGTTACGAACGAATACATTTGCCAAACATTAAAACCTAAAACCTAAGACCTAAAACCTAAGACCTTGGGGCTCTGCCCCAAACCCCGCTGGGGACCTAACGATGGTTTGTTCGTTGGCCCCCAGACCCCTTCTTAAGTGCATGAAGTGCGGTGACTTTAATGTGGCAAATATCGGCGTGTTTCATATTTGGGTTTAATCAGTAGACACATTTATTTCCAAGTGCATTAAAAAGTCTGTATTTATGCGGGAATTTAGCTGCTATGGGAAAATATGTGTCTACAACTTTTGAAA
>JAISYE010000270.1 GCA_031297485.1 Clostridiales bacterium | reverse complement strand
AAATCGACAGCATGGCCGGCCGTGTTGAGTTTAATAAAAAGAAGCTCATTAACGGCGACTTTGCCTCGGGCCAGCCGCTTCGCAACGAAGGGATGAAACTGCAAGACGCCGCTGCTGCTGCCGCTACCGCGTTCACTGTGGCGAGTGCGCTGTCTGCCGCCTCCTCCGGCGCGGCTAGCGCCGCCTCTGGCGCGCTGACTGATGCTGTTAGTGATGTAGCAGATGCTATTGGTGACGCCTTTACTGCCGCGGCAACTGCCTTGGCTACTCCTTCTGCCTTATCTGGCGCTGTTGCGGATTTGGTCTCCGACGCAGAGGCGAGCGTAGATGCTTTAGCCGCCACTTTGGGCACCGCCACGAGTACGGGCGCTGCCGCGGATATCAAAGCAGGCATTGATAAGCTGTTAGCGGATTTGAAGACGAACGCCAAGGGTCTCGCCACTGCCGCCGGCGCTACCAGCGCCGAGATGACGACCCTTGACAGCGTGCTCGCAAATATAGCTGACGGGATAACTATCGAGTGGGATAAAGCCGCTACGGTATATGGCGTGAAACTCGCGGCGGACGCGAAGGCGGACGCGGCAAGCGGCGCGGCAGTTACCGCCTCAGACGCGGCGATTTTCGCAAGCGATGCGTTCGTCGCTTTTTCAGGCTTACATTCCGACTGGGCGACAGCGAAAACAGGGGATGCCGGGAGCATTTATTTCCAGGTTGGCCCGAACGCGAATCAGGGCTGGACGCTTAATATCGGCAAGATAACCTGCCAAGGGATTGGTCTGGCTACGGGGGCGATTACGGAGGACGGCATCGCCGTAGACGCGGCCACGCAGGGCAATATCGACCCCAACAGCAAGATAAACGTGCTGAAGATGACGGGCGAAGACGACTTGACCGGGCTGCTTGACACCATTGACGCCGGCCTGACAGTGGTCACCACCGAGCGTTCCAAACTGGGCGCGGCGCAGAACCGGCTGGAATACACCATAAAGAGCCTCGACATCACCAGCGAGAACCTCAGTTCCGCCGAAAGCCGCATCCGCGACACTGACATGGCCAAGGAAATGATGAAGCTGACCAAGGCGAACATCCTTCAGCAGGCCGGTATCTCCATGCTGGCCCAGGCCAATCAGTCCCCGCAGAGCGTGCTGCAGCTGCTCCAGTAAGAAATTTTTGCGCAGGGTTGATTTACACTCACGAATATATAAATCACGGGCGGCTTTTGCCGCCCCTGATTTTTTTATAAAGGCGGGCGGTTATGGACAGAGCGTTTTTGGATAACATGCAAACGATATTTATCGTTGAGAGCATAAATTATAAGAACAACGGCATTACGGAAAGCGTTATGCGCAAAATCAAATTTATTGAGGACGCGTGGGGGTACCGCCCGATTTTGCTCACAGCAAATTATAACGCGCATCTGTCCCTTTGGGAGTATTTTTTCAGCGAAGGCGGACAGAGCGAAACGCAAACGCGGTTGAATATGGGTACCCGTGTTTTTGGCGTGTTTGATTATTTTCAAGATTGTTACCCGTATAATCCGAGCTATAACATCTTGGAGCATCCGAAACGCGGCAACCCGGACCTGCAATATCGGGAAATAGTCAAGAACGTGTTTGAAGTTTATGACGACGGCAGATTGCTCCGGCGGGAACACTTCACCGCCGCGGGCGAAAGGCTGCAGTTAATTGAAATAGTTGACGGGGATTTCAAGGTTTCAAAGTCTTTTTTATATGATTATATGGGGTATGCGAATAAAGTTATACTATGGGATAAGGAGAAGCCGGGGTTTCACCCCATGGAGTTTTTTTACTCCCCTGACCAGAAATTGCGGATACAGGCCGAATACCGTTATATAGAAGACCCGGAGAAGTCGGCCTTTTTATCGAACCGCATTTATAAGGATAAAAACGAGCTGATTCAATACACCATGTTTGACGACGGGGGCAGCGTAACCCATGTGCTGGACAGTCACGAAAAATTGATTGCGCTGTGTTTGGACGGGCTTACGTCCAACCCGGACAAGGCGTATTTTATTTGCGACGAGTGCGCGCTGTATTCTGGCGCGAGTACGCTGCTTAACAAAAAGAATGTGGCCAGCGGCGTCGTCATGCATAATAAATTTTTAAATAATTCCTATGATTTGAAAAGCGAGCCCCAGCCGTTCTATAAATACGTGTGCGAAAACCGCAGGAAGTTTGACGGCATCGTCATTTTGACAAAGCAGGAAACGAATGATTTCGCGAATAAATATGAGTATTCCAAAAGGCTGTTCACCATCGGGCACCCATATCCCTTCCCGATTCAGCGGCGCGAGTTTGAGGAACGTGACCACAAGCGGGCGGTTACCATATCGCGGCTTGACCCCTTCAAACGGCTTGACCTGATGGCGGAGATTTTTGCCGAGGTTCTGAAAGAGATTCCGGACGCGACACTTGATATCTATGGTTTTGGCTCGCAACAGAAAAAACTTGAGGACAGGATCGCGGAACTGGGTATTGGGGAGAGCGTGAGGTTTAAAGGCTTTACGAACAAGGCCGCGGAGGAGATGAGCAAGGCCGCGTGTTTCTTAATGACCAGCGAGGTGGAGGGCCTTCCGTTGACGCTGTTGGAGAGCGTGTCCAACGGCTGCCCGGTGTTCGCCTTCGACATCAAATACGGCCCGGCGGCCATTGTCAGGGACCGTGTCACAGGGTATCTGTTTAAGGATAAGGACAAACGGGCCTACGCCAGGACGCTGATAAACTATTTCAAGGATATGGACATGCAGCGGCGCATGAGCGGGAACTGCTACGACGCCGCGCCGGACTTGGGAGTGGAGGCTTTCCTGGAGAAGTGGCTGGCCTTAAGCCGGGCAATGTATGACGAGATACAGAAGCGGGGAGGCGTGTGATTATGCCTATGCTGTTTTTCTACATCGCGATGGGTGTGGAGCAGGTCCTGCTGAAGGAAAAGCCGGCAAAGTTGCTGGAAATAAGCATGTCGGGTTCGCGGTACGGGCGGCTCGCGTCGGACTGTCAGGCAAGGGCCCGGACCGTAAAGCCGCGCATAGACCGCATAGACCTGTCGGAGGAATTGAAAGGGCCATCCAAGCCCTATGACAATATCCTGCCGCTGGAAACCCTTGACCACCCCGAGACTTTAGAAGTTTACGACATTATACTGACGGCGGATTTATTGGAGCGGCTGGACGGGGACACGGCGCGGCAGCTGGTAGAACGGCTCTGCGAAAAGGTTGCGAAGCTGCTGCTGGTAATTGCGCCGCACGGTGCGCCGTCTGAGGAAATTTTCAAAAGCGCGGGCGTTGACTTCCATTGTCATACTCTTGACGCTGTCCCCGAAAAAGCGCGGGTAATCTCCGTGTTCCCTAAGAGGGCACAAAACTCGAAAAACAAGGGGGGGGGGGTAAAATGAAAATACCGGGAATTGTATATGACGCGCTGAGCGGGAAGGGCGTAAACGGCAGCATATACGGCGAATTCCCCGTGCCGCCCGTTTCGCGTATTGAGATACGCCCGAACCTTATATACAGGCTGTGCGCGGAGAAACGCGTCATACATCTGGGCTGTACCGACCATCTGCCGCTGATAGACCAGAGAATAGCCGCCGGCAATTATATACACCGTCAGCTTTCCTATGTGGCTTCCGAATGTATCGGCGTGGACATCAACGCCGAAGCGGTGGCGCATGTACATAAGCGCGGCATCGGCAACGTGGTTGTAGGCGACATTACGAAGCCGGGCATCAAAGAGATCGAGAGCGGGCGCTGGGATTGGATTGTCATACCCGACGTTATCGAGCACATCCCCAACCCCGCCGCGTTTCTGCAGGCCATGGACGCGGTTTACGGCAAGTATATCAGCCGTATACTAATAACGGTCCCGAACGCTTATGGGAACTATTTGGGCGGTATGACCCAGTTCGCGAAAGAAGTCATAAACTATGACCATTGCTTTTGGTTTACGCCATATACTATATGCAAGGTCGTGCACGCGGCGGGGCTGGAGATTGACGAGTTGTTTATGTGCTCTTATGAAAACCCGTCGGACGCAATCCGCGCCAAGGAACAGTCCCTGAAAGAGTATCCGCTCCTGATGAATACCGTCGCGCTGACGGCACACAGCCGCGGCGCGGAACACGGGACATCGTGAAGATACTGCGGACGGGTGCAAATCAATTACAAAGAAGCCGGGGGACGGACGAACGCAGTTCGCCCCTACAGTTCAGCCGTACCTATTTACCTGTGAATACGTTGTTGCTGCCAGTGTTTATAAGGAATTAATCTTTCTTTCTGGTTTGCTGGGTTTAGTTATAGTAATAGTTAAAAACACAAAAAAATAACCGGCCCCCCACGCTAAGGAATGCCGGTTACTTTTTTGCTATAAAAAACTAACCGAAGCAGGCCCGCCGCCCTGAGCGGCTATACCTGGCAGGGAACATTGACGATGTTCCCTGTCTTTATTATATCTAAATAATAACAAATTAATCAGCAAAAATCAATAGCCAATTACTTACAGCTGTTTTTTTTAATATTATACTCGTCCACGAAAACATATACGGGAGCTAAGCGACCGCTTGTTTTCTAGGGTTACTGGTTGTAAACGAGTTTTGGGTTACCGCTACAAGGTTGTCAAACAACTGAATTTTCTCGC
>JAISYE010000269.1 GCA_031297485.1 Clostridiales bacterium | reverse complement strand
TGATGCGCTCTATGGCGTCGTCCACTTCCTCGTCGAATATACTCGCCGACCTGTCCAGTATCTCGTCCAAATGGCCTGTCTTTTGCCCCACTATGACCATTTTTAAAAACAGCGGCGGGAAAATGCCCATATCAGACAGGGCGTCCGAAAGCTCCTGCCCGTCTCTAACCTTACGTTCCGCCTGGGCGAATTGTTCCTTTATATACCTGTTTTCAATTAACTGCGCCACGTCGCCCATTGCGTTTAATATCTGCACTCCGCTCTTAAGCAGAATAGCCATGCTGCGCGCGAACCGGGAGGTTATAACCCGCGAGTTTAAAAACTTGCCTACAGGCACGCTTACCTTCAACCGGTCGAGCCACTTGCCTCCCGGTTCGCTGCGGGCGTAGAAAATTAACGCCAGGATAACGGCAGCCAAAACAAGGGCTATGACAGGCAGGTATCGGGTTATGAACAGGCTGCCGCTTAATATCAGCGAGGTTACCGCGGGCATCTCGCCGCCCATGTTCATAAGTATATCGTTAAACATGGGCAATATTTTTAGTATCAAAACCAGGATTATGCCTGCCATAAGCACGCTAAGCACAGCGGGGTACATTACCGCTGCCCGCAGTTTCTTGCGCATACGCGCCTCTTTTTCATAATAGCCGGACATGTGTGCCAGCACCGTGTCCAGGGTACCGCTTTCCTCGCCTATTATAATCATGTTAAGCAGGTACGGCGTAAAAAGATGGTCGTACATGCCTATGGACTGGGCAAAGGTATAGCCCCGCTCCATATGGCTGTAAATTTCCCGCAGCGCGATTTTTAACTGTTTGTTCTCCGATTGTTCCGACAGCAGCAGCATCCCTTCCATAAGGGTGATATGGGAAAAGAACAACACGGACATCTGACGGCAGAATATGGACAGTTCCTTGGGTGATATAAACCTGAAGGTCTTTGTGGAATATTCTGTTCTTGATTCAAAAACCTCGAAGCTCTTAATGCCTGCACTCTCCAGGTGCTGGCGCATATCCTCCATTTTCGCGTACCTGCCGCTGCCGCACTTCCGCTTGCCTTCGTCGTTATAGCCAATGTACGTAAAAGTCAGCATTTCTAGACCCTCCTGCTTAAGAATTGTTGTAACAACTGTAAATCCTGCGCGCGCAGCACAGTTTCTTCCATACTGATGCAGCCTTGGTTGCAGAACCGGGCCAGGTCGAACTCCATTAACTGCATACCCTGCGACTGCCCGGTTTGAATTGTGCTGTTTACCTGGTAATGCTTGCCTTCGCGTATCAGGTTGCGCACCGCCGGGGTAACGAACATTAATTCGCAGGCCACTACCATGCCCGGCTTATCTATGCGCGGTATAAGCTGCTGCGACACAACCCCTTCCAGCACTGTGGCCAGCTGGCTGCGTATCTGGTTTTGCTGCGCCGGCGGGAACGCGTCTATTATCCGGTCGATACTCTTGGCCGCGCCTACCGTATGCAGCGTGGATAATACCAGGTGCCCTGTCTCCGCCGCTGTGAGCGCTATGGAGATGGTCTCAGGGTCACGCATCTCGCCTACCATGATTACGTCCGGGTCCTCCCTCAGAGCCGCCCGCAGCGCGAACGCGAAGCTGGACGCGTCCTCCCCTATCTCCCGCTGGGTCATCAAGCCTTTCTTGTGCTTGTGAAGATACTCGATAGGGTCCTCTATGGTTATTATATGATAACTGTTCTGCTCGTTTATATGGTTTATTACACTGGCCAAGGTCGTGGATTTTCCGCTGCCAGTGGCGCCTGTTACCAAAAACAGCCCCTTGGACTTGGTTGTAAAATTCTTTATGGACGCGGGAAGCCCCAGGGAATTCAACTGGGGAATTTCAAACGGAAGCATCCGTATGGCTATTGCGTATGTGCCGCGCTGTGAGTATATGTTCGCTCTGAAACGCCCCAGGCCGGATTTGGAAAACGAAAAGTCTATTACCCTGTCAGCTTCCAGGCGCGCCTTGCGCTTCTCGTCCAACACCTCGTTTACTATGGCGTTTATTATGTCATTTTTTAATGGCTCGGAAGATTCCGCGGGTTTGAGGCTGCCATTCACACGAATTAGCGGTTTGCTTCCCACGCACAGGTGCAGGTCGGTTGCTTTGTACTCGTGGGAGTAGCGGAGCAACTGTTCTAGGTAGTTTGTTCCCACATTGGTTGATTCCATTTTTTAGGCTTTCCCCCTCGGTTATTGTTTTGGAATGGCGAAAGTATAAGTCGCCCAACTTTTTCGGAAATGTGCCGAAGCGTTCGCGTTTCCTAGGACATGTCTGAAAACTGAATTCCAGCGCGAAGCGTCGAGCAAGCTCGACTATCATTGCAGCGGTTTTATCCGAAATTTCGCGCTTTTAGGAATTTTCAAACGCGCCTTAACGGTGATTTGTCCGTTGAAAAAATTTGGCTGTTTAATTATTCGTCATTCCTTGGCTACAACTTGAAAACTTTACATTAATTCTATATCGTCATGATAGCAGGATAGCTTTAAAATCGCAAGTGGTAGTGTGATTGCAAAGCGCTTATTTTTTTAGAATATTTTTATATTCGGGGACTAACACCGCGGCATAACGATATACTCGCGAAAGAACGCGTTTTCAAAGGGAGGCGCGGGCAGCCGCAGGGGCAAGCCTAACGGTGATTTATCCGTTGGTTCGCCCGCGCCTCTTTTTCTTGTAATCTCGTGTGAGATGTGGTAACATGTTTATAAGGAAAGGAGGTGCTTGTGCCGACGCCGGAAATAGTCCAAAAACTGCTGACAGAAGGCGAAGGCTTTACAACCGAATTCAAGGAACGCAAGGACGAACTGGCAGCAGCGTCTACGAGACTGTCCGTTCATTCTCCAATCGTTACGGCGGCATATTTTACCCTGTGCCGCTGATAGCGGCAAAGTCATAGGCGTGAATCCAAAAGCTGTACCCGGCATGAAAAAGAACTTTATCAATATGCTGAACAACAAGCGGAAAATCTCGCTGCCGCTTTATTTGGAGCTTGAAGAAGTCGAACTTGACGGAAAAATCGGTGGTGGGCGAATTATGTTGAATCAACTTTCACAGCCCGCTAATCACAAGGCTTGATTTTACTTCATCAACACGTTTTTCACATGACCGGAAAATCATTCTTCATGTATACGTTCCCATCAGTTCTGTGCCTGAAACCTGCTCCGGCAAAATATTCCACCGTAGTCAGGACGCTGACCTAGACCTCACCGCTTCAACTGCGCTGGCCGCCGGCCTATACGGCAGTAAGCGCAACTATTTCTCCGAACGCCGGTTGTTGGAGTCAATAAGAACAGAGTTTACCGGTTGATAAAAAAACGACATGGCAGTTGGTAAACTAAGGAGTTTTTAAACACCCCACGGTAACCTTTCAAAATTTGGATGGACCGCGGCGCACAAACCTATTGCGATTTTGTCGCCATCCTGCTATTATAATAATATGTAATTTGAAAATTGCATATTAGATATGGAGGCGTAATATATGACTTTGACCAGTGTGAAATTTTTGGACGCGGGCCTGATTATGGAGGCTCAAACTTTAACGGACGACAATAAAATAGACAGCGAATATGAAATTAAATTCATAGAATCTTGCTCTGACGGGTTAGATTTTTTGGTGGAAAACGACGCGCTTGCGGAACTTTTTGCGCAACGGTCCAAACCGACATACTTAAAAATAAAATTTTTCCGTAGCAGCTGGCAGCATACTTTCACCGCCAAGACCAAGAGTGTAACCGCTGCCGATGGCAAAACCCTTGTCCGCCTGACGCAGATTTCGCCTATAGAGTCCTTGTCGCGGCGGCAGTCGCCCCGGCATGAGCTTAAGGCTAACCTTAAGGTGTACGAAAAGTTTGACCCTAACGCCGAGGGCGTTTATGACCTGAATAATAAGCCCGCTCTGTATTCCGGCAATATTTTTGACATAAGCGGCGAGGGCCTGTGCGTGCTTACTAACAGAAGTCTCGACCTGGTCAAGGGGTCTGTCTATATTTTGAGACTGTCACTTATAACAGACTTTACGCTTAATAAAGAGGAACATTTTGTGTTTTCCGCCAAACTTACGCGAATAGGCAACGCGCCCCAGTCGGTGCAGTACAAATTCGATTACGGCTTCTTATTCGACTTTACCTCTGGCAAGGACGAAAAATCACGGCTTGTAACCGCTATTTTTATGCACAAAAAAGGCTTGGCGTAGAATATACAGGTTGACATCCCTCAAGGAGGTTGAGGAGACTGAATATGAAAATATCTGTTCGCGATATAGTGGAGCTTGTCTTGCGCGGCGGAAACTTGACGCCGGGTATGCCTGGCGGCTTAAAGCGCGCGCAGGAGGGCGCGCGTTTGCACCGCGCGCTCCAGAAAGGCCGCGTTGACCAGGCGGAACGTGACGGATATAAATACGAAAAAGAGGTTACTCTTAGGATGCTGGTAAATTACAAAGATATCTCCTTTAATTTAGAAGGCCGCGCGGATGGGTTAATAGAATCTTCCAGCGGCTTTTCCATTGAGGAGATAAAATCCGTTGAGCGCGGACCGGACGGCTTACCGGAGGATGTCCGGCGCAGACATTGGGCCCAGGCAAAGTGTTACGCCTACATGTTCTGTCTGTTAAATGGTCTGGATGAAATAATGGTGATAATTACCTACATCCAATGCGAAAGCGGCGAGCTGGACTCCTTTGAGGAAATCTGCGACAGGGCCGCGTTGGAAGACTTCTTTAATGAATTACTGGAAAAATATTATCAATTCGCCAAACTAGAGGTCCAGCGTGTTGCGGCGCGTAACGAAACCGCCGCGGCCCTGGCGTTTCCGTATCCGTCATACCGGCCCAACCAGCGGCAGTACGCCGTCGCTGTCTACAGCGCTATAAAGAACAGCCGGATGCTTTTCGCTCAGGCCCCCACGGGAACAGGCAAGACCATATCCGTGTTATTCCCGGCTGTAAAGGCCCTTGCGCAGGGGCTAAGCTCTAAAATATTCTACCTGACGGCCAGGACGGTTACACGCCGTGTGGCGGAGAACGCCCTGCGCGTTATGGAGGGCGCAGGGCTGCGCATGAGGAGTTTGACGATAACCGCCAAGGAAAAGATTTGCCCTTGTCCGGCCGCGCTTTGTTTACCTTCGGAATGTGAGAGGGCGGCCGGGCATTTCGACAGGGTTAACGCAGCTGTACTGGATATTGTCAGCCGCGAGACAATAATCACCAGGGAGGTCTTGGAGACTTACGCGGCAAAGCACATGGTATGCCCGCACGAATTCTCCTTGGACGTCGCGCTGTTCTGCGACTGCGTTATATGCGACTACAATTATGTCTACGACCCAAAGGTGCAGCTAAAGCGGTTTTTCAGCGAAGGGGCGAAAACAGATTTTGTGATTTTAACAGACGAGGCTCACAACTTAGTGGACCGGGCGCGGGAGATGTTTTCCGCCACTCTTGGCCGGGCGGATTTCTTGACTGTGCTGAAGCGTTTTAAGGGTTGGAACACAGGGCTGTACCGCTGTGCCGGCAAGCTGGCGGGGTATTTCAGGGCAAAGGGCGGCGAGCCCTTTGAAACGCTGGACGGCGTACCAGCGGAATTGCAAATGCTGCTGGAGGAATTTACGCGGCTGGCGGAGGAACCGCTGCAAAACATGGCGTGGAACGCTGACCGGGAAACGTACACGCTTTTTTCGGACGTATACTTTAAAGCGCTGGATTTCTTGCGCGTAGCCGGACAATTTGACGAGCGTTACGCCGCGTACCGCGAAAGGGACAAGGCGGTTATACGGCTGTTATGCCTGGACCCGTCCCGGATGCTTGGCCTTACGCGTAAGAAGGCGCGGGCGGCTGTATTTTTCTCCGCGACCCTTACGCCGCTGACATATTTCCGCGATGTATTTGGCGGTTCGGACCAGGATTACGCTATAAGTCTGCCGTCGCCCTTTCCCAGCGGGAATTTCTGTCTTATAATTGAAGATAGGATTTCCACGCGTTACAAGGACAGGGATGGCAGTGCCGGGGACATAGCGAGGCTTATCTTTGAGACGACTGCTGTAAAGCCTGGGAATTACCTTGTATTTTTTCCGTCTTACGCGTATTTGGAGCGGATTTTCAACGAATTTGCGGGCAGGTATCCCAATGCTCGGGTGTTTATACAAGCGCCGGAAATGACAGAGCGCGAGCGCGATGAATTTTTAAGCCGTTTTGACAGCGCCGCGTCAGAGACTATTTTAGCCTTTGCGGTTATGGGCGGAGTATTTTCGGAAGGAATAGACCTAACCGGCGACAGGCTGGTGGGCGCCTGCGTGGTTGGGGTAGGGCTGCCGCTGATAACCTTTGAGCGGGGTCTTATAGCCGGCTATTACGCAAGGCTTGGTTTGGACGGGTTCGACTACGCCTACACATTCCCTGGCATGAACAAGGTTATGCAGGCTGTGGGGCGCGTGATTCGCTCAGAAACCGACAGGGGCATTGCGCTGTTAATCGACAGCCGTTTTACTTACTCAAAGTACATTAACATGTTCCCGCCGGAATGGCGCCACTACAGGGTAGCCCGCGGCTCCAGCGCCCTCGGCATTGCCGGCCGCTTTTGGGACACCGGGCAGCGTGACGTGTAAAAGCTAAGACCTTGGGGAAGAACCCCATGGGCGCGAACTTAAGGAATGGGAAAGGTCAAAAGATTAAGACCTTGGGGCTCCGTCCCAAACCCCGCTGGGGACTTCATCCCATGGGCGCGAACTTAAGGAATGGGGAAGGTCAAAACCTTAAAACCTTGGGGCTCTGCCCCAAGCCCCGGGGGGGGGGTGGTAGCCCCCCACCCACGGTTTTTTGGGGGGGTGGAGAAAATTTTTTG
>JAISYE010000268.1 GCA_031297485.1 Clostridiales bacterium | reverse complement strand
TATTGTTTTTAACGATGTGCGCTTTACCTATGATAAGGAACAGGTTATTAACGGCATATCCTTTCTGGCAAAGGAGGGCACTGTCACCGCTCTTGCAGGGCCGTCCGGTTCGGGAAAATCTACTTTGGCAAAGCTGCTCGCCCGGTTTTGGGATGTAAACGGCGGGGAAATAAGCCTTGGTGGTGAAGATATCCGCCGCATTCCGCTCGACCAGTTGATGGATGAAATCAGCTATGTTTCTCAAGATAATTATCTGTTTGATATTTCGATTAGAGAAAATATTCGTATCGGAAAGCCCTCCGCAACAGACAAAGAAATCGAAAGGGCCGCGGAGCAGGCAGGGTGTTCTGAATTTATCAACCGTTTCCCAGAGGGGCTTGATACAAAGGTCGGAGATGCGGGAGACCGTCTGTCAGGCGGGGAACGGCAGCGCATTGCGATTGCAAGGGCTATGATTAAGGACGCGCCTGTCATCATTTTGGACGAGGCAACAGCATTTGCCGACCCGGAAAATGAAGATAAAATTCAGAGGTCTATCGGCAATCTTACAAAGGGGAAAACCTTGATTGTCATCGCCCACCGCCTGTCCACCATTATGTATGCCGATAACATTCTTGTATTGGAGCATGGGGAAATTGCCGCGCAAGGGACGCATAAGGAGCTTCTTAAAAGTTCCCTGTTGTATGGGAATATGTGGCGGGCACACCTTGCCGCGATGGACTGGAGTATGAATAAGGAAGGTGATGAAGTATGTGGGGCGTAATTAAACGCGTTCTCGCACTGTCGGGCGAGATGAAGCCGAGAATTAAACTGAGTTTTTTATGGAGCTTCATTGAGTCTATCTTTGAAGCTGCGCCCTTTGCGGCGATGATTATTCTGTTTGACAAGATAAACCGGGGTGTTCCGATTGATTCCATGACGGTAACAATCTGCGCGTTAATTTTAGCGGTTGGAGTCGCCGGGCGGGTTCTATTCAAGTACCTTGTGTACCGCTATCAAAGTGCCGCAGGCTATTCTGTGATTGCAAGGGAGCGGCTTGCGGTTGGAGATCGCCTGCGGCGTGTTCCTATGGGTTTTTTCAATAAAAACAGCCTTGGCGAAATAACGACCACATTAACTACGGATTTGAATTTTCTTGAAATGTACGCTATGCACATTCTTGATAAGGTGGCGAACGGTTTTATCAGTACCTTTGTGATGAGCGTCTTTCTCTTTTTCTTTGAGTGGCGCATGGGAATCGTTTTTATCGCAGGGCTTTTTGCAGCCATGTTTGCTTATCGGATGATGCAAAAACGGATGATTCAGGCTTCTTCGGTACAGAAACAGGCGCAGGCGGACATGGTATCGGCCACGCTTGAATATGTACAGGGGATATCTGTTATTAAAGCCTTCAAACTTGGCGGGGAGCGTTCCAAACGAGTGGAGGACGCCTTTGCCAAACACAGCGATGCTGCCTGCGAGATTGAGAAAAGCTTTATTCCTCTTTACAGCTTATATAGCATCTGTTTTAAGCTGGCTGCCGGCGTTATTTTCTTTCTTGCTCCTGCGCTGGCTTTGGGAGGAGCGATTACACCGATAAAGCTGTTGACGGCGGTGATTGCGACCTTTACAATCTATGCCCCTGTGGAGATTATGGGAAGTCTGACTTTAATGGTGAGGCTGATGGAGGCATCACTTGACCGCGCGGAACAGGTGAAAGATGTACCGCTGATTGATGAAGTTTCAAAGGATGTAAAGCTTGAGCGGTTTGATATTGATTTTGAAAAAGTATCTTTTTCCTACGATGGCGCGCAGCAGGTTTTAAGGGATTTAAGCTTTCATATTCCTCAAAATACTATGACCGCTGTTGTGGGCGCGTCCGGTTGCGGAAAGACCACCGTAACAAGGCTTATTGCCCGGTTTTGGGATGTTAAGGGAGGAAGCGTAAAAGTTGGCGGTGTTGATGTTCGGGAAATGACCTGTGACAGCCTGATGCAAAACATCAGCATGGTGTTTCAGAATGTATATCTGTTCAACGACACGATACTTAATAATATCAAATTCGGTAATCCGCAAGCAACACTTGAGCAGGTAATGGAAGCGGCAAAGAAGGCACGCTGTGACGATTTCATACAGGCGCTGCCGCAGGGCTATGATACGATGATTGGGGAAGGCGGTTCCACACTTTCCGGCGGAGAACGCCAGCGCATATCCATTGCAAGGGCTATCTTAAAGGATGCACCAATTATACTGCTGGATGAAGCGACGGCAAGCATCGACCCGGAAAATGAAAATCTTATCCAGAGCGCAATTCACGAGTTGGTAAGGGACAAGACGCTGGTGGTGATTGCCCATCGTCTTTCCTCCGTGCGTGACGCGGACCAAGTGCTGGTACTGGAGGAAGGCAAGCTGACACAGCGGGGTACGCATGATGAATTGATTAGTATGCCGGGTATCTATCAAAATTTCTGGCAAATTCGGCAACAGGCACGAAATTGGAAAGTAAGCTAAGGAACAGAGAAAGAATAAACTCCCAAACTCGGAAATTGTTTTGAGAGAACTGCTTTGTCATTGTAAATTTACTTTGGGACTTTATTGTTCAACCATTCCTAAAGAATTACGAATAATTAAACGTCAAACTTTTTCATAGGAAATGCGAACGCTTCAACGCATTTCGTCGAGCAGTTCGACTATCTCCGAAAAAAGTTTGGTATCTTATACTTTCGTCATTCCTAAGGCGTGTTTGAAAACTGGATTCCGATAGTCATCGGGCGGGCTGCCCCGCCCCTACGGATACACGCAACATCATAGGGGCGGGGTTCAGCCCGCCTCGACGTAGCGCGAAGCGTCGAGCAAGCTCGACTATCATTGCAGCGGTTTTATTCAAAATTTCGCGCTTTAAGGAATTTTCAAACACGCCTTAGCTTCCTTGACAATTTTACATTACATTTTTATCTGCACCCATATAGTCAGATACCCCCTTTTTCCTTTTTTAATGCCCCTGCGAAATCCCAAATGCCCGCAGCCCGTTGTAGCTGCATTTTCCCAAGAAATCAGCCACCTCCTGAGGGGATTCTCGTAAATCGTTTTGGATCCACTCGCGGATAACGGCGATAGAACCGCCGGTAATGTAGGTAAATACGGTTTCCCAGTTCACCCTGTCCTTGTCTCCTCTGCTGGCGAAATGCATCTCCCATAAGTTAAGGGAGCGGTCCTTGGCAATGGATAAAAGCTTGCGCAGTTCGTTGTCCCCTGTGGCGGAAAACAGATACTTGCATAAATCCTTGTTCTGCACGATTGTGCGGCAAATTTCCAAAATGAATTCCTCTAGGTTGTCGCTTTGCATCCTGGACAGCGTATCCCGCATTTTATCGAATAACTCGTCCTCGATTTGCGCCAGCAATGTCTCCGGGCAGTCGTAATGAGCATAAAAAGTATTGCGGTTTACATTGGCGCGCACGCATAACTCCGTTACCGTAATCTTGCTTACCGGACACTCCAGCATAAGCTCCAAAAGGCTTTGCCGCAAAATCGCCTTGGTGTATTGCACCCTCCGGTCCAGTTTTTTTGACCCCATGTCTCTCCCCTTTTCATCTCATTAAATTTTAATCTGTTATCGAACACTTTTTCATCATTGTGTTTATCTACAGACAAAAAATAATAGACTTACCGTTGATTATCGAACACTATGTTTATTATAATACACGCAGTCTAATTAAGATATATTGATTTTTTGGAAGGGGATGCTTATGAGTATATTGGAAAAAATTCCAAAGGAATACGCCTTATTGCTGTGCGCTCTCTTGCTGACCGGCTGTAGCATCATAGACGCGGGTAACGCCAAGCCCTCTGCGGAGGCTGCGCAGGAAAAAATAATTCCCGTAAACGTGGCGGCGGCGGAAGTAAAGACGATTAAAAAGGAACTCTCCTATCCCGGGCAGGCGCAGGCTTCGGAGCAAATAGCCGTAATGGGGAAACTGGCGGGCAAGGTTGACCAGGTCTATTTCAAAACCGGCGACTACGTAAACGCGGGGGACGTGCTTTACACAATGGAGGCCATTGACATTGAAAACAATATCAAAGCCCTGGAAGCCCAGCTGGAGACCGCGGACGCGGCTGTGCGCGCGGCGGAAACCGGCGTGGCTTTGGCGGACGGCAGCGCCACACACAGCCAGATATTGCAGGCTTCCGGAGGTGTGGAACAGGCCTTTACCGGACTGCAGCAGGCGGAAAAGAATGTGGAGCAGGCGCTGCTGAGCGTGGAGCAGGCCCAGTTGGGGGTAAACCAGGCACAGCTGGCAGTGGAACAGACCCAGTTTACTATTGACCAGGCCCAGCTTGCGGTAGAGCAGCGGGAACTGGCCTTGGACCAGGCCCAGGTGGTCTGCGACGACGCCAGGAGCGCCTACGATGACACCACCGCCTTATATGACGCGGGGGCAATACCCAAGGCGCAATACGACCAAGCGGAAACAGGGCATAAGAATGCGGAGCTGGCCCTGAGCCAGGCGCGCGCGGCGCTGGAGGCGGCAAAAAGCGGGCTGGAGCAGGCCAAGAGCGGCCAAGAGCAGGCCAAAGCCAGCCTGGAGCAAGCCAAGAGCGGCCATAACGTGGCAATAATAGCGTTGGAGCAGGCGAAAAAGAGCTACAGCCAGGCCCAGGAAGGCTACGAAATAGCGGCTAACGAGGTGCCGGCGGAAAGCCTGCGGCGCGCGGACGACGCGCTGACCCAGGCGGTGGCGCAAAAAAACAGCATAATGGTGAGCCTGACAACTGCCCAGGAGAAACTGGGGGATACCTCGATAACAGCGCCCATAAGCGGGCTGATAAGCGCGCGCAATATCGAGCCGCAGACAATGCTTTCAGGAGCGGCGCCGCCCTTTATAATAGTGCGCACGGATATAATAGAGGTAAGCGTAAACGTGACGGAGGTAATAGTAAACAACCTGGCGACCGGACAGCGTGTGCCGGTCAGCATAAACGCGGCCAGCAGCCAGGAGTTTGAGGCGGAGATAGTAACCCTTGCTCCGGCGGCCAGCCAGGCCACCGCGGCCTTCGAGGTGCGGCTGGCAATCGAGAACAAGGATAACCTGATAAAGCCCGGAATGTACGCGGAGGCGCGCTTTGTGCGGGAACAGGCGGAAAATTCCGTGGTACTGCCGCGAAGCGCGGTCCTGTCGGAACAAGCCGGGCAGTTTGTATACACGGCAGATAGCGCTTCCGCCCGCAAGGTTCTGGTAACCACGGGAATAGACAATGGCCAGGAAATAGAAATAACCAGCGGTATAGTTCCGGGTGACCAGATAGTAATAAAGGGCCAGAATTATTTGAACGACGGCGCGAAAATAGAAATAACCGAAAGCGGCGGACCGCTGTCTGCGGGAGGGCTGTAAATGTTATCTAAATTTTCTATCAAACGTCCCGTTACAACGGTAATGGTAATTTTAATAGTGGTAATATTGGGCATAGTGTCCCTGCTGAACCTGAAGCTGGAATTAATGCCGCAGATGGATCTGGGGGTAGCCATAGTAACGGCGGAGTATGACGGCGCCGGGCCGGAAGAAATAGAAAACCTGGTAACGCGCCCGCTGGAAGACGTACTTAACACGGTAAGCAACCTGGAAGGCTTGACCTCCACATCTTCGGACGGGCGTTCGCTGATAGTTTTGGAATTCAGCGACGGTACGGACATGGACAGCGCGGCGCTTAAAATCCGTGAAAACGTGGACTTAATAAAGGACTTTCTGCCGGATGGCGTGGAACCCCATGTAATGCAAATCGACCCCAGCGTAATGGATGAGCTTTCCATAGGGGTAACAGGCCAGGACGGCATGGACCTGGTGCAGCTGAGGAATATATTGGACGACGAAGTAATAAAACGGTTGGAGAAGCTGGAAGGGGTAGGGTCCATAAGCGTCAGCGGGGGTATGGAGCGGGAGATAAGCGTAGAGCTTTTCCCTGACAAACTGGCGAACTATGGCGTCAGCAGTTCGCAAATCGCCCAGCTGCTGGCTGCGGAAAACATAAACCTGCCTGGCGGCGACTTAAGCCAAGGGGAATTCGAGCTGCAGATACGCACTACGGGCGAGTTCCAAAGCGTAGCGGAGATAGAGGCCATGCCTGTTACCACGCCTAGGGGTGTGGTAATACGCCTGGGAGACTTGGCGCGGGTAACCGACGGTTTTAAGAAAGTAAACTCCTACGCAATAATAAACGGCGGGCAGGGTATAATGCTTTCTATAGCGAAGCAATCCACAGCCAACACCGTAGAGGTTGCGGAGAGGGTAGTGGCGGAAATAGATATTTTGCGGCAGGATTTTCCTGAATTGGATTTGGCGCTGGTGCTGGATACCTCAGGGTTTATAAAATCCTCTGTAAACAATGTTTGGAATGCTGTGTTTCAAGCCACCTTGCTGGCGTCCATAGTGCTGCTTGTTTTCCTGGGCGGCGCGCGCACCTCGCTTATCATCGGGGTGGCCATACCCATTTCCATAATCGGGACTTTAGGGCTGATGTATTTTGCGGGGCTGACGTTAAACATGGTTACCTTAATGGCGCTGCTGATAAGCGTGGGTATGCTGGTAGACAACTCCATAGTGGTGTTGGAATGTATAACGCGCCACATCCAGGAGGGCAAGGACCCTAAGACAGCGGCGGTGGAAGGCGCCCAGGAAGTGGGTATATCGGTTGTGGCCTCCACCTTGACCACGGTGATTGTGTTTGTGCCCGTCATGTTTGTGTCAGGCATAGCGGGGGAAATGTTCGGGCAGCTTGGGCTGGTGCTGACCTTTGCCTTAATGTCGTCCCTGGTGGTGTCGCTGACCTTTGTTCCCATGGCCTGTTCCAAGTTTCTAAAACCGGAAACCGGCAGCAAGAAGCGCCCCCTATGGGATAAGTGGAGCGGGGCGCTGAAAAAGCTGGAAACCGGCTACAGCAGGCTGCTTAGGTTCTCTCTGACACATAGGCCGCTGATTGTGGTACTATTTGTGACGTTTGTGGTTGTGACAGCTTCGGTGTTCCTGTTCATGGGCATGGAATTTTTGACAGCCATGGACCAGGGCTATGTGCAGGTATCGGTCAGCGTGCCGGTGGGCAGCCGTTTGGAGGAAGTATCCGCCGCAACGGACATTGTATTGGAAAGGATAGAAAATATAGACGGTATTCAGGAAATTTCCGTTACAGTGGGAAGCGGCGAGCTGGCGCTGCTGACCCGGTCCGGCGGGGCTAGCAGCGCGTCCATAATCGCCAAGCTTACGCCCAAGGCTGGGCGGCGGTCCATAAACGCCATATCGGAGGACATGCGCGCGGCCATAGGCACGCTTACAGGCGCGGAATGCGTGGTGTCCAACATAAACGGCGCCAGTATGCTGGGCATGGGCGGGGAAACCTCGGTGACCATAAACGTATTCAGCGACGACTTGGATATTCTGAGGCAAACAGGCGGCGACATTGTGGAGATTATATCCGCGCTGCCCATGCTGCGCAACGCGGAATCCTCCATAGAGACGGGGCTGCCCCAGGCGCGGGTGGTAATCGACAGGAACAAGGCGTCCAGCTATGGGCTGCAGGCTTCGGCTGTGGCGGCCACGGTCAGTATGGCGGTAAACGGCAGTACGGTGACAAAGTACAAGGTGGAAGGCGACGAAATCGACGTGGTAATGCGCTACGACACCCAGCGTCTTAACTACCTGCCGGACTTGGAGAACCTGGTGATTATGACGCCAGCCGGGGCGTCGGTGCCCTTGTTCGAGGTAGCGGAGATAATTAACGAGGAAGGCGTGTCGTCCATAACCAAGGATGACAGGAAGCGGTATATTTCCGTAACGGCGGATTTTCTGGACTACACCCTAAGCGAGGTAACGGAGCAAATAGACGCGCTGCTGGCTGATTACGAATTTCAAGGGGATAGTTACTATGAATACGGCGGGTCCTTCGTGACGATGATGGAATCCTTTTCGTCCCTGCTGCTGGCGCTGCTGCTGGGCTTTGTGATGGTGTACATGGTTATTGCCGCACAGTTTGAGTCTCTGGCGTACCCCGGCACGATTCTGTTCTCCATACCCGTGTCCTGGGCGGCGGGTTTGGTGGGCCTTTTCTTCTTGGGACAGAGCGTAAACATTATATCGCTTATCGGGCTTATCCTATTAATGGGCATTGTGGTGAACAACGGCATTGTTCTGGTGGATTATATAAATATTAAGCGCAAGGAGGGGCTTTCTACATTTGACGCTATTATGTACGCCGCCCCTGTCCGGCTGCGCCCCATCCTTATGACCACTATCACTACTGTGGTCGGTATGCTGCCGATGCTGTTCGGCAAGGGCGAAGGCTCGGAACTTCAGGTGCCTATGGGCGCGGTTATTATATTCGGGCTGTCGATTGGCACCTTTGTCACCCTGCTGCTTATACCAGTGCTCTACTTGATGCTGCATAATTTAAGGAAGAAACTGAACACGGATAAGGTGAAGCTGTAAGGAATGACAAAAGATAAAGACACTAAACTTTTTCGGAAATAGCATCGTCAGCACCATAGGCGCGAACTTAAGGAATGAGAAAGGTCAAATAGGCTCCGCCCCAAACCCCGCTGGGGACCTAACGATGGTTTGTTCGTTGGTCCCCGATAGTCGAGCTTGCTCGACGCAGACCCCTTCTTGTGCGCGTCAAATGCAGCGTTTTTGATGCAAATACAGTTTTTTAATAAAAGGGATTGTTTGTTTTTTCTTAAGTTCGCACATATGAGGGTCAGCCCGCCCGATGGCTCTCGACTATCCCTGTAAAAAAGTTTGGTTGTTTAATTATTCGTCATTCCTAGGACGTGTTTGAAAACTGGATTCCAGCGCGAAATTGCAGCGGTTTTATTAGAAATTTCGCGCTTTGAGGGATTTTCAAACACGCCTTAGGACGTGTTTGAAAACTGGATTCCAGCGCGAAATTGCAGCGGTTTCATTAGAAATTTCGCGCTTTGAGGAATTTTCAAGCACGCCTTAGAGTAATTGTTTCTTGTAATTTTATGGTGGGCCAAATGAGTTGACAGCAATTTCTGATCCCGCGTAAATTAAAGGGTTCAATCAACCCACCAATGCGTTTAGCCCGCCACCATGCGTTTTGTTATACTTACGAACGAATACATTTGCCAAACATGAAAACCAAGGACCAACGGACACGTAACAGTAGGGCGGCGCCCCATAAGCGCGAACTTAAGAAAAAAATAACCAGTCCCTTTTACGTCGAGCAAGCTCGACTATCCTTAAAAAGGCTGTGCCTGCATCAAAAGCGCTGCACCCGCCGCCCTTGAGAAGGGGTCTGGGGATGAAATCCCCAGCGGGGTTAGCATCGAGCAAGCTCGACTATCGGGGCCAACGAACAAACCATCGTTAGGCCCCAAGGTTTTAGGGTTTTGACCTTTTTCCTTAAGTTCGCGACAGCAGGGCGGCGCCCTAACGTTAAACTATCCGTTGGTCTTAATCTTTTAACCTTTCCAAGTCTCAAGCCAGCGCCCGCTATGCCGGCGGCAGCGTAACGCGCACTACGCACCCGCCGTCCTTGCCGTTGTTTATTTCGTAGGTTCCCCCGTGGTCGCGGGCAATCCGCTTGCATATCACAATGCCCATGCCGTTGCCGTATCTCTTCGTAGTAAAGTACTCGTCGTTCCCTATCCGCTCCAGAGCGTCCTGCGTAAGCCCGCAGCCGTTATCGCGCACTGTCATTATAATTGCCCCGCCGCTGCGGAACATGTGTATCTCTATTTTCCCCTTGCCTCCCAAGGCTTCTATGGCGTTCTTTACCGTGCCGCTTATCAGCATCGCGAATATTTGCCTGCTGCCCATAAAGTAAAGCGGGTCGTCCCCTTTTTTTATTACAAAGTCTATCTCGCTGCCCGGCGTTATCAGGTAGCTTGATACGGCCTCCAGCGCCAAATCCCGCAGGTCTATCCGCTCACCGCGGCACCCGTCAGGTTTCGCGAGCTCTACCAGCGAGCCTACAAGCTCGTTCGCCTTCCGCAGTTCGTTCCTCATTACACTGTAGTTCTTTAGGTGCTTCTTCTCTGTGTCGCACAGTTCTATAAAGTCTATATTCGCCTGCACCAGCGAAAGCGGGCTCTTTATCTCGTGGGCCAGGGAGGCCGCCAGCATCTCCCGCGCGTCAAGGCTTATTTCTTTTTCGTTCATCTTCTCACCATCCCTTGCGTATTACTTGGGAAGTTTTAGTACCTGACCGAATAAAATCATATTCGGGTCGGTTAAATTATTAGCTTCCATTATCCGCTCCACCATGTCCTTTGTGCCGTAAAACCGCTCGCTTATGCCTATGAGGCTGTCGCCCGCCTGTATTGTGTATGTGTCCGGCACTTGCACTGTGGATATAATCACGATTTCAGCGGGCGCGGAGGCTTCGGCTATGGGCGCCGCGGCTGTGACGGCGGGCGCCGGCTCCGCTTCGGCTATGGGCGTCGTCTCCGCTGTGACGGCAGGGGCCGCCGTCGCGGCTGCGGGCACCTCGGTTTCCGCGGCAGGCTCTGCGGTCTGCGCCGGCAAAGACGCGCCCTCCGCCCTCTGCTCTTGTGCCTGGGCGAAAACAGCCGTGGTCTCGTTCAGCTGCACAAGCAAATCCCTGTAAGCGGTGTTTATCTGCGTTATGCGCGACTCCATGGCGTTTATGCGTCCGTCATTCTGTATCAGCCCCGCGCCCATTATGAAACACACCAGGAATAGCACCGCGCACAAAGACGTGAGCATGCCGACCGGCTTCCGCGACTCACCCTGTTCCCGACGGGCGCGCTCCCGTTCGTTAAGCCTGCGCCGCAGCACATCCTCCGGCGGCGAGGCGGGCGCGTTCAATTCCTCCGGCGCGCCCTGCTTCGCGCTGGGCGGCATCTTCAGGCGCGATACCTTGTTGTCCAGCATGTACTCATGCATACCGCGGTTCTTGTCGTAGTAGATAAAATATCCATGCGTCTCCACTAGTTTCGTCTGGTCCGCGTTCCATATGTAAAACTCATTGGATTTCTCCACTGGGTCCATTACGAACAGCACCTGCCGTGAGTCGCTGAAATTCTGCTTGTGGTACGCCTCGCACGCTGGGTTAAGAAACATGCCGTAACCCGGCTGTGACTGCATCCATCCTACTATCCGCAGCCCGCCGAAATATTTTCGTATCTGCTCTGTTACATACTGGAACGTCTTTTCGGTAAACGTCGTCATGTCCTTGCCGCGGGCGCTGTACAGCCCTTGCGCCGCGCCGCTTATAAACAGCACTTCCTGCCCGTCTATAGTCATGGTCTGACCTATTAGCATGGCAAGCCGTTCCTCATAGCCGCCGGCCTCGGCGTATTGCTGCAGGTACGTGCATACGTAGTCTTCCACATAAATCTTAAGGCCCTCGCCTATGCTGCCTATTTGTTTTATGTTGGCCGGAAACTCGAAATCGTTCATTTGAACATCTCTCCTATGCTTCAGTTTCATTTGACATCCAAATAATAATGGACGTGTTCTTCAAAAATTGTTGCTATTTGTCTCTCGAATCTAATAATTTATCGCGCGTTTTAACAAATTACGCCTAATAATTCTTATCATGCCTGCGTACACTAACCAGCGAAATTGCGCTTTATTTTAGACTTTTAAAAGGGTGGTCTCAAATAATCGGCGCTTCTTGACATTTTTAAATAGAATAGGTGAACACATGATTTTGTCAGGCAGGAACGAAATTTCTTACATTAACACCTCAAACGAAACAGCGGTGGGGGAATTCCGCGAAAATTTCGGCGCGCGGCTGCGCGCGCGGCACAAAGGCGAGGAAATTATCATATTGTGCATAGGCACCGATCGGGTAACCGGAGACAGTCTCGGCCCATTGGTGGGCTACAAGCTGAAAAATTCGGTGGATGTATTCCACAATGTAAAATTATATGGTACACTGGAGATGCCGGTTCACGCTAAAAATATTTCCGAAACAATCGAACGTATATATAATAGTCACAGCAATCCGTTAGTGGTGGCTGTGGACGCGTGCCTGGGCAGGCTTGAGCATATCGGGTACGTAACTGTCGGCCTGGGCGCGGTAAAGCCGGGCGCGGGCCTTAATTACGACTTGCCCGCTGTGGGCGACGTATATGTTATGGGAATAGTAAATACCTTCGGCGCAATGGACGCCTATCTGCTGCAAAATACGCGGCTGGGTCTCGTGATGCGCATGGCGGATGTTGTGTACCATGGCATAATGCTTAGTATGCGGGAATTATTTCTATAAGGAGCCGATTATGTTAAAATTTTATGAGGAAAATAAACGCCGTATTAATAAACTATTGACGGCAATACTGTTTGCGGCTGTCGCCTATATTTTTGTAAAATATATTTTTCGATATGTGGCGCCCTTTGTTTTCGGCCTTATTTTTTCAATGATGTTTGAACCGTTGGTTTCGGTTCTTGATAAAAAATGGAAGATAAAAAGGGGTATTACAGCCTTGCTATGCATAATATGCATACTTGTTTTAGCGGGGGTACTGGGCGCCGGCGCCGTCAGCCGCATCGTCCGCGAAGCCAGGGGGTTCGCCGGCGCCATACCCGCCTATGTCAGCGAGGTCAGCTTAACGCTTAGCGATTTTTTTTCACGTTTTACGCTGTTTTCTGATATGTTCGCGCTGGAATGGAATATGGACATATCCGGCATCAGCGAACAGATTGTTCAGGGTATTGCCTCCGCAGCGGGCAGCCTGGCAAAGGACGCGTCCGTAACCGTTGTGACCCGTACCCCTGTGGTGCTTTTAAATGTGTTGATGTGCCTGCTTTCAACCTTTTTCTTTATAAATGATAAACCGCAGCTGCGCGCCTGGTTTGGCAAAAATATGCCGGATAAGCTGCTAAGCGCCTATCAGCTGGTTAAAAAGACCCTGTTTCACGCTCTTGGCGCCTACCTGAGGACAATGTCCATTATGTTCAGCGTAATCGCCACTATAAATATCGTGGGCTTGATTGTGCTGCGCTACCCCTACGCATTGCTGATGGGTTTGATGATAGCCCTTCTGGACGCCCTGCCGGTGTTCGGCAGCGGCGCGGTACTGTGGCCCTGGGCGCTTATAAGCCTTATAAGGGGTGATTATAGTTTTGCCCTGGGCCTGATAATCATATACGGAATAAACTTTGTAACCCGGCACGCGCTGGAACCCAGGATAATGAGCGAGCAGATAGGACTGCATCCCTTGATAACATTGCTGTCGGTATACGTGGGCCTCAGCCTGTTCGGCGCGGCCGGGGTAATCGCCGGCCCGGTAATCGCCTTAATCTTAAAAGCGTACTTAAAAATCGAGTATAAGCTGGAGGGTGAGCTGTGAAAAGGAAAGTTGTGTGCGTAGCGCTGGCCGCACTTATTGCCGCGTGTATATGTTTCGCGTACTATCGCTACCATACAGGGCGGACAGAGACGTGGGCCGCAGGGTTTGACGGCGCCCTGCCAAGCTCCGTATCTGTTGATGAATTTTTCGTCCATACCGAGGCTGGGCCGGAACCGCCCGCCGCCATAACGGAAACAAGCGAAGTGACGGTCTATATAACCGGCGCGGTTATAAACCCGGGAGTGTACACGCTGGAGGACGGCAGCCGCGTAGGCGACTTGCTGCGCGAAGCGGGCGGCGGAAGCGAAACCGCTGACTTGGACGCGGTAAACTTGGCGGCCATTTTAAAGGACTCGCAGCATATAAAAATACCGAGGATAGGCGAGGAACCGGAGGAACCGCCGGATTACGAGGAACCCGGGGAAACGGGCATGGTAAACATAAACACGGCGCCGCTGGCCGAACTTAAGACCCTGCCCGGCATAGGCGACGTTATAGCCGGCAACATAATAGAATACAGGGAACAGAAGGGCTTGTTTAAAACCAAGGAGGAAATAAAGAACGTGCAGCGGATCGGGGATAAAACCTACGAGAATTTAGAAGAATATATTACAGTAGAATGAGGAGTATGGAACCAATGGCGCACAAGATATTGGTAGTGGACGACGAAAAATTAATAGTAAAGGGCATAAAGTTCAGCCTGGAGCAGGAGCAGATGGAAGTGGAGACAGCCTTTGACGGCGAGGACGCCCTTAACCTTGCCCGCAGGAACAATTATGACCTTATACTGCTGGACGTAATGCTGCCCAAGCTGGACGGCCTGGATGTCTGCCGGCAGATACGGGAGTTCAGCGACGTACCGATAATAATGCTGACGGCAAAAGGCGAGGACATGGACAAGATAATGGGGCTGGAACACGGCGCGGACGACTATATGACAAAGCCCTTTAACATAGTGGAACTTAAAGCGCGCATAAAGGCCATACTGCGGCGCAGCAGGAACGACGCGCCCCAGGATGAGAAAAGGAACCTGATAAAAATCCGCGGCCTGGAGATGGACACGGGAGCGCGCAGGGTATTTTTAAAGAACCGGGAAACAGAACTGACGGTAAAAGAGTTTGACCTTTTGCAATTCTTTATGGAAAACAGCGGCAAGGTATACAGCAGGGAGCATTTACTGCACACTGTGTGGGGTTCCGACTTTTCAGGCGATGTCCGCACGGTGGACGTGCATGTCAGGCGAATCCGCGAGAAAATAGAGGAAAACCCCAGCGCCCCAAAATACATACACACAAAATGGGGAGTGGGTTACTATTTTAATTGATGCCGTAAAAAAACTGGAGTTAAACCGGTTGCTGCAAAGTGTGTGGTTTAAGTTGTTTTTTTCCTTTGTGGCGGTCACTTTTATTCCGCTGTTATTGTACTACAGCACAATACTGGCGTCCATACGGGAATACTACCGCAAGGAGATAGAGGACCGGACACTGGCAACAGCCAACATGATGTCCGGGAGCGTTTCGAAGGCCAACTACCTGTCGGACCAATCCAAGGACAAGATATTTGAGAACGAAGTGGATTTAAAGAGCAGGGAAAGCTCGTCGCGCATAATAGTGCTGGACAACCGCTGCGTAGTGCTTAAGGATTCCAACCTGACGGCTGTGGGCAAGATATATCTTGTGCCCGAGGCTATAGACGCGCTGCGCAATAACAACAAGGTGTCCACCCACGAGGCGGAGCGCGCGGTTTACGCCGCCGCCGCCATACTAAACGGGGATTCGGAGAAGATAGGGGTAGTGCTGGTAGTGGCCTCCAACGAGAGCGCCTACGAGATTATGCCCGCCCTGGAGCGGCGCATATTGCTGGTTACGGTTATTACCGCGTGCGCCCTTATCGCCCTGGCGTTTTTCCTTTCCAGGGTATTGTTAGACCCTATGCGGGAAATATTAAGGGCCGTAAAAAAGATGTCCGAAGGGCATTTGGACCAGCGGGTTGTGATAAAGGGCGGGGGCGAATACGCCGAAATGGGACAGGCCTTTAACGAAATGGCGGGAAAGCTGGAGAAGGTCGAAATAACCCGCAGCGAGTTTGTGTCCAATGTGTCCCACGAGTTAAAGACGCCGCTTAGTTCCATAAAGGTTTTGACAGAATCCATTCTGCTTCAGGAGAACGTCCGGCCGGAGACCTATGAGGAATTTATGCTGGACATCAATTCCGAGATAAACAGGATGACGAATATAATCAACGACCTGCTCTCCCTGGTAAAGATGGACCGGCGGGAAAATGCGCTGAATATAAAGAATTTCGAACTGAACAAATTAACGGCGGAGGTTATGCGCAGGCTTGCGCCCTTGGCCGCGCGGAAGAAAACGGAGCTTGTTTACGAGGAAGTCTGCGGCGGCATAATGCTGGACGGCGACGAAATGAAGCTAAGTTTGGCTATATCGAACCTGATAGAGAACGGGATAAAGTACACGCCGGAAAACGGCAAGGTGAAGGTGATTCTGGACGCGGACCACCAGAATGCGTTTATAACCGTATCTGACACCGGCATAGGCATTGAGGAGGAGCATCAGAACAAGATATTCGAACGCTTTTACAGGGTGGATAAGACCCGTGACAGGGAAACCGGCGGCACGGGCCTGGGCCTGGCGATTACCCACACCGCCGTGCTGCTGCACCACGGAAGCATCAAGGTGCACAGCAAGCCGAAAGAGGGCGCGGTGTTTGTCGTAAGGCTTCCGCTGCGCTGGGGCGGAAAGACGTCATAATTGGTTAAGGTTGCCCATCTCTTGCAATTTTGCTGTCATCCTGCTATATTAAAATGGTTAGTGGTCATGCGTCGAGCAAGCTCGACTATCCCGAACTTAGCCTCGGATGTGGCTTCTTAACGGTGCAGTGTCCGTTAGTTACAAATTGTCATTTGGATTCCCAACCAAATGTGGATTGAAACAATTAAGCGATGTGTGATATACTGGCGTTTAAGGCGTGTTTGAAAATTTCTGAAAGTGCGGAATTCCGAATAAAACCGCTGCAATTCCGCGCTGGAACCCAATTTTCAGACACGTCCTGACGTTAGACAAAATGCAAGACAATTCCATTGTGAGGTGAGTAGTATGTTCGGCAAATACATAAAACCCGAGCGAAAACGCGCTATGTTGAAATTTTTGACAATAACGGGCAGTATAGTGGGCCTGTTTATACTGTGCGCGGTAGTGTTTGTGCTCGCGTACCTGCGCACAAGCGGCGGCGAAACAACCGTACCGCCGGCGGGCGCCACGGACTCGGCGGAGGCCACGCCAACTCCGTCGCCGGCGCTGACACCCACGCCAGACAAGGACTCGGACAGCGGGCTTTTCGCCGTGCCCCGCAAAACCAACTTCCTGGTTATGTGCACAGACGAAACCGATTTGCTTACAGATACAATAATAACAGGCAGTTTCGACAGGGTCACGCACAAGATAACGCTGCTTTCCATTCCCCGGGATACCTATGTGGACGTAGACGACAAAAATTTGGAAATAATGAAGAAACACAGCTCACCGCCCGAGGACGGTATAATGAAAATGACTATGGTGCATAGCTACGCCGGAAGCAAGGACGGCCCTGGAGTTCTGCGCAGCGAGCTGGAGCGGCTTTTAGGCATTAAAATAAATTACTATGCCAAAATAAATCTAAAAGCCTTCCGCGAAATTGTGGACGCTGTGGGAGGCATTGAAATGACCATACGTCCGGAGGGCTATCATTATGAGGACCCGCTGCAGGACCTGGTAATAAACGTGCCCGGAGGCCATCAGCGCCTTAACGGGGTGCAGGCCGAGGGCGTGGTCCGGTTTCGGGACGATTACCGCGACGGCGACATAGACCGCATAAACGTGCAGCAGCAGTTTATGAAGGCGTTTTTCGCTCAGGCGTTAAACAAGGAGAACATATTAAACAACGCGGCGACGTTTATCGGGACGCTGCTTAATTATGTGCAGACAGACTTTACTATACTGGACTTGCCAAAGTACGCGCGTTATATTAAGGATATAAATCCGGAGGGGATAGTTATGCGGACGCTGCCGGGCGAGGGGCGCTACATTACCCAGGGTGAGAGGCGGGTGTCGTATTTTTTCCATGACCCCGCCCAGCTGGGAATTACAGTGGACAGTATTTTTTACGACACAAGCGAAAATTAAGGGCAGGCGCGGTGCATTTGGGAAATAGACTAAGGGGAATTGTGATATGCTGATTAAAAACGGCAGCGTTGTAACCGAAACAGAGATAACAAAGGCCGACGTATTGATATTGGACGGCAAGATCGAGAAGGTAGGCGCTGATCTTGAGGACCCGGAGGACGACGTAATAGATGTGCCTGGCATGTATGTCATGCCGGGCGCCATAGACGCGCACACGCGCTTTTGCGCGGAGGAGAACGGGCTGCGGTCCCCGGACGATTTTTTTACAGGGACCGTTGCCGCGGCCTGCGGAGGGGTAACCTGCGTTATAAACCACATGGAGTTTGGACCCCGGGGCTGCGGCTTGCGTTACCAAGCGGACGAGTACCGCAAGCTGGCGGAGCCGGCGGTTATAGATTATTCCTTTCATGGCATAATACAGCGTGTAAACGACGACGTGCTGGACGAAATGGAAGCTCTGACGGAAGAAGGGATAACCAGTTTCAAGTTTTGCATGACAACGGAATACAAAATAGACGATTTCGGAATCTTGGAGCTGATGCATAACGCGCGCGGCTTAGGGGCAATGCTGTGTGTCCACGCGGAAAACGACGGGATAATAAAATTCTTGCGCATGTACGCGCGTGCGCGGGGGTTTCTTTCCCCCATATACCACGCGCGCAGCCGTCCGCCGGAATGTGAGGCCGAAGCTGTGGACAGGCTCATGTTTCTTTCGGCTGTTACGGGCTGCCCTCTGCTGTACATAACGCATTTATCCACGGCGCAGGCTCTGGCGGCCATAAATGACGCGCGCGGCAGCGGTCTTAAAAATATCTTTGTCGAAACGTGCCCGCAGTACATGCTATTAGACGAGACATTTTACCGCCGTTCGGACGGTGTAAAATATATCGCCTGCCCGCCGCTTCGCAAGCGCAACCATTGCGACGCCATGTGGGAAGGGGCGGAGCACGGCGACATACAGGTGATAGCCTCGGCCCACTGCGCGTTTAATTACGAAGCGGGAAAAAGGGCCGGGGCGGAGGACTTTATGATGTGCCCCAGCGGTCTGCCGGGTGTTGAAACGCGGGTGCCGCTTATCTTTTCCGAAGGCGTAATGAAACGCCGCATAACCCCGCAGCGGTTTGTGGAGTTATGCTGCGCCAACCCCGCCAAACTGTTCGGCCTGTACCCCGCAAAGGGCTGCATCGCTCCTGGCAGCGACGCTGACCTTATGATTATTAACCCTGCCAAGCAATTCAAGATACAAAAGAGTACACTGCATGAGAATGTGGATTACACTGTTTACGATGGTATGGAACTGCGCGGCGACATAGAATACACAATATCCCGCGGCGAAGTTGCGGTCCACTGCCACAACTGGATTGGCAGCCGCGGTTGGGGCCGCTTTATTAAACGCGGAACGCCTGTTTCAGGCAGGTGACCGGCGCGCGGGCGGCAAACCTAAGACCTTGGGGCGCTGCCCAATACGTACGAACTTAAGGTTTGGGGAAGGTCAAAAGATTAAGACCTTGGGACTCTGCCCCAAACCCCGCTGGGGTTTTTATACCCAGACCCCGTCTTAAGAGCGGCGGGTGCAGCGCTTTTTGATACAGAGAGTAATATATACTCACACACGAAAACATCTTCTAAAAATCTTTCAGTGTTTTCGTGTGTGAGCAACCAACAACCGGCGTGAAAAGTGCATTTCTTTTCGCGCCTTAGTATAGCGCAAAATCAAATATTTAAGCCTACAGCGAATTTATCCCTTCAAACATAACATTCCACTCGCCGTTCTTGGGGAAAGCGCCCCATGCGCACAGCGCCGCCGCCGCCATCAGCAGTGTGCCGTTGCCGGGCAGATACAGCGGCAGGTCTTTCCGCGTGAACTGGAAGTTGTTCCCGCTTGCAACGTACTGATTTTTCGGCGTGTCCTTCAGTATCAGGTCCACCGCAAGCGCGTATTCCCCTAACTTGGCGGCGGTCATCGCCAGCTGCCCGAAATCCCATCCCCATAAGGTGTCAAACTCCCAGCAGTCAAGTACCTTCATCAGCGTAGCGCGAATCTTTTCCGGTTCGGCGCGTTCGCCGCCAAGCTGTCCGAACACACTCAGCATGGACGGATGGTCTCGGTTGAAACGCTTAAAGGTGTCGGGGCAGTTTTCGTGTGCCAGGTACAGTCCGTCCTTTTCAGCGGGCCGCGCCATTCTTTCCGCCACATCGCGCCACTTGCAAGCGGCGGGGTTTTCATCGCCGGTTTGTATCGAAAGCCGTTCAAGCCATTCCAGAGCGATTAACAAAGTCTCGCGCCAGTATTCCAGCTCGAACGCGGGGTTACGCACATCCATCGGCGCGTGTTCTTCCTGCACGGGTATGATGGGCGGCAGAAGCTCGTACACGCCGGGGCTTTGACCGTCTGTGGCCGGTTCGTCCTGTTGCGCTCCGGCTTTTTCCGCGTTAAAAACCACGAAATCGGCCATAAAATCAGCGGTTGCGGTTACCAGCTCCAAATTTTCGCGCAGGAAATTCTCAGAGCGCGTCTCGCGGTATAACAATTCCAGCAGCCAGATAATGTGCGGCTGCTGCCAAATTAACAATGCGGCAATAGTTGACGGCGAATCCATGCCGTCCGGCCCTGTCATCTTGGTCCAGCGCGCGCCGGCGTAACCGTTGCGTGCAGCGTTGCGGCGCATTACCGGCAGCCTGTCCCTGTACCAGGGCAAAAGACCCTTGAGCAGCCAGCCCTTGTTCCAAAGCGGAGCCCACGCCAGATGCGCCGGCGTCATTTCAAGGTGGAACTTGCCGTACCAGCTGTTGCAGGTCAGCCCGGTCTCGGCGGGCGGCATCGGTCCGGCGCTGTTAACCGCCACCAGGTATTGCGACAGTACGACACGCCGTTCCAACTCAAACGCGCGCGGGTCAAGACAGGCGGAAAAATCCATCGCGCCCCCGTTTTGCCAAAACTCAGACCAGAATCTGCGGCTGCCGCTGAAAACTGCTTGGGGTTCCCTGGGTTCCGCGCAGGATTGTGAGAATCGGATACTGAACGCGCCTGACAAATCCGCGGCGGGGCCGGAGCCTCCGGCGGGACCGGAGCCTCCGGTAAAACATACGTAATACTCCGAAGCGTCCAGTTTCCGGAATATTACGCCGCCCTGCCGGGATGGGAGCCTTCGATATTCCGTAACGTGGCGGTCAGTGGAATTCCAGTCCGAGGCGTCCATCTCAGGGCTGCCGTAGGGAAACTCCAGCGCGGCGGTCAAGCCTTCGGATAATTCAAAGGCCAAGGTGTCCTCATATGGGTCGCAGACAGTCGTCACACGGCAGCGCGAGCCCTCGTACTCAAACACGCTTTCAAGCGCGCCCTCCCAAAGGTTTAGAGTCTGGGTCACCGCTCCTATTTTATCGTATTCCAGGACTTTCCCGTTAACTAACAGGTGAATCCGAGCCAGATTCAGCCTGTGAGGGTTCTGCCGAAGGCCGTTATATACGCGCTCGTTCCCTGGTTTACATTCCGACGCGTAACTTACTACCCTGCCGTTGTGGGTATATTCTGTCAAGGCGAGTTCGTCCCAACCCGGCGTATCCGGAAAACTATGCCAGCCCCACGCTGACATTGTGCACAAGGGCACGGTATCGTGATAAAGATTATAGAGCGACTGGGTGCCGGTAATGTCGGCGGTAAACGCGAAACCGCCGTTGCCCACGGTAAGGGGCGAGTTAACGTCGGCCGCGCGCAGTACGGGATTGTGCCTGCTGACAAGGCTTTTGCGGTCAATCATAGGGTCACCCCGTTTTTGAATATGGCAATGCCGCGGCTGTTGTTCTGTTCCGAGCAGGTGAGATACTCTCCGTCGGCGGTCTTCAGCACCAGTTCCATCAGCCTTTCGGACGCGTGCCCTACTGTCTCGCCTTCGGTTACAGTCCCGGCGTCAAGGTCAATCCAGCCGGGTTTTTTATTAAAAAGCGCGGTATTGCTTGAAATTTTAAGGACCGGCGCAGGCGCGCCCAACGGAGTGCCGCGCCCTGTGGTAAAGAGGATAAGCTGCGCTCCGGCGGCGGTCAGCGCTGTGGCGGACACCATGTCGTTGCCCGGCCCGTACATGAGAGTCAGCCCCGGCACCTTGACGCGCCCGGCATAACCGATAACGTCTCTGACAGGCGCCTGGCCGCCTTTCTGCACACAGCCCAGGCTCTTGTCCTCAAGGGTGGTTATGCCGCCTTCCTTGTTGCCGGGCGACGGGTTTTCGTAAACCGTCTGGCCATGACTGACAAAGTACCGCTTAAATTCCGTTATCATAGCTACGGCCTTGTCAAAAACCTGGCGCGATACACATCGGTTGAACAGCGCGCCCTCCGCGCCGAACATCTCCGGCACCTCGGTCAGAACACAACTGCCGCCCATAGCCGTAAACGCGTCACAAAACGCCCCCACCGCCGGATTGGCTGTAATGCCCGAAAGGCCGTCGCTTCCGCCGCATTTCATGCCAACTATTAGTTTGCTTACAGGCAAGGGTTCCCGCGCAAACGTCCCGGCATAGTCCGCAAGTTTGCGCAATAAGTCCAGCCCTGTTGCGATTTCATCGTCCTCCTCCTGACAGACCATGAATTTAACGCGATTAGAGTCAAAATCCCCTAGTTCGTGTTTGAAACTCTCCATTGTGTTGTTTTCGCAGCCCAGGCCAACTACCAGCACACCGCCGGCGTTGGGATGGCGGCACAAGGCTGCCAAGAGTTTCCGCGTCGCCGCGTGGTCGTCTCCGGTCTGGCTGCATCCATAGGGGTGAGTAAAAGAGAATATATTTTCATAATCCTTGCGCCCAGCCCGGGCCAGAGTTTCGCAAACGTCGTTTACACATCCCACGGCAGGCACTATCCAAATCTCGTTGCGTATACCCGCTTGCCCGTCCGGACGCAGATAACCCGAGAAGGTCACAGGCCGTTCAACCTCAAAGGCGCAGGGGACCGGAGGCTCTGGCGCGTAAACATATTCCGCCTGTTCCGAAAGCGCTGTGCGTATGTTGTGTGTATGAACCCACTGGCCTGCCGCAATATCTTCCGACGCTGTTCCGATAAGAAAACCGTATTTGATTATTGCCGCGCCCTTGGGTATGTCGCGCAGCGCGGCTTTGTGACCGCGCGGAATATCCCCATGTTCTAAAGCCACCGCGACGTTGTCCTTCGGGTTAATTTGCAATAGCATCGTATATACCCTTTCCGCCTATGGCCGCGAGATGTCCGCCCACCGCGTCCTCAAACCGCAGGCGGTCCGTGCCTGACAGCGCGCTTAAATCCTCGCCCCACAGGTTTACCGCGCCGCATACCGCATGCAGGTCATGACCATAGTCCTTGAAAAATTCCAAAACCTCGGGCGTATCGCTCACAGCGGGGACCGAGCAGTCCTCACCCTTAATCAGGGACTTCCGGTAGAACTCCACAAGCGCCGCAAACCCGAAAGACAGCCGCGCGGGAACCTTTCCGAATCTTTCAATATAGGCCTTAACGCTGGGGAGTACGCGGGCGCGCCATTTTGACACCGAATTAAGCGAAATTGAAAGCAGGCTGTGCTCTATATAGGGGTTTCGGAAACGCTCAAACACGGCTTCGGCAAAGGTTTCAAGCTCGGCCGCGGGCAGCGCCCCGGAGGTTCCGGTCTCAAGGGCGGGCACTATCTCCTCATTAACCGCTTTCTTCACAAACCCGCTGATAACCGGGTCCGCCATGCACTCGCCCACGGTCTTTTTGCCGGCCAGCAGCGCGGCCAGCGCCATTGTGGTGTGGGCGCCGTTCAGTATACGCACCTTGCGTTGTTTGTAGGGTTTGTGGTCGTCCGTCAATATGACGGGCAGGCCTGCCTGTTCGAAGGGCAGTTCGTCCTTAAGCCATGACGGCCCTTCAATAACCCATAGGCCGAAGACCTCTCCGGTATCCAGCAGTTTGTCCTCGTAACCGTTTTCCGCGTTAAGGCGCTCCGCCTCGCCGCGGGGATAGCCCGTGACTATACGGTCCACCAGAGTCGGACAAAAGAGACATTCTACGTTTAACCATTCGGAAAATCCTTTATCAAGGCCCCACAGTTCGGTATATTTCTCCACGCATTTCTTCAGTTCGGCGCCATTATCATCAATAAGTTCGCAGGGGAAAATTATCAGACCCTTGTCGCCCTTATTGTAACGTTCGTAAAGAAACCGAGTCAGCTTTGCCGGAAAACTCCTCGGCGGAGCGTCGTCAAAGGCGCAGGCGCTGTCAAAGACAATGCCCGCCTCGGTGGTGTTGCTGATGACGAACCGCAGACCGGGGTTTGCCGCGGCGTCCAGCAGCGCGGAATATTCCGTATGTGGGTTGATACACCGGCTGATACTGCTTATTACCCGCTTGCGGACTATCGGCGCGGCGTCTTCCACACCCCGCAGGTACAGGGTGTACAGGCCGTCCTGCTTGTTAATGGTCTCCGCCAGTCCCTCGGCGATTGGCTGGACAACAAGAACCTTGGCGTTAAAGCCGCTTCTTTCGTTGGCCGCGTCTATAAAAAAGTCCGCAAACGCCCGCAGAAAATTCCCTTCGCCAAACTGTATCACGCGCTCCGGCGCGTCTTTCAGCAGAAACCCGTCATACCCTATGTTTTCCAGGGTCTTATAATTAAGTATATGCATAATGCACCTCTCCAGGCGGCGGCAGAGGTCCGCGCCGCATGAGGAACTCCATGCCTCGCCTTCGCCGACTGCCTTTTGTTATAATTTTCACGTCATTTATGAATGTCAACAGGCGGAGCCTTTTGACCGTCTTTATTCCGTTTCCCTCAGCCGCTCCACGAGAGTCATCTTGATAGAATCCTTATACGCGTTTACCGGCGTAATAAAGCAAACCAGCAATATTACAGCATATATAGCCATAACAGGAATAAAGGGATAAGTAAATTGCGCGTAATCAGCCGCGCTTTTATACAAGCTGAAAAGGCCATAGACAATGGAATTACAAAGTGTTAAGGAACATAGTATTGTTATGATTGCGTAGCCCAGACCCTCATCCCGGAGCATGTCCCGCGTCTGCCTGCCGCTCATGCCAATGCTTGCGAGTGTCGCCAGCTCGCGTTTGCGCGTCAAGACAGACACGAACATGACATTGACAAAATTAAAAAACCTAAAACCTATACTAAGGCGCGAAAAGAAATGCACTTTTCACGCCGGTTGTTGGTTGCTCACACACGAAAACACTGAAAGATTTTTAGAAGATGTTTTCGTGTATGAGTATAACATAGTACTTTTTCAGCTTTTGCGTTGCTAAGATTGTTATTTTTATCACCTCACAGCAACAAAATACCACCATTAATTACTAAAGTCACTGAGTTTACGTAAACGGCAAGTTAATACCGCTTGCTGTACTGCGAAGGGTTAGATTTTTTACGGCTGCGGCCCGCAAATGGGCCGCGTATTTAATGAAGGCGGGCGGCACAGTTTGCCC
>JAISYE010000267.1 GCA_031297485.1 Clostridiales bacterium | reverse complement strand
GCGAAGCGTCGAGCAAGCTCGACTATCATTGCAGCGGTTTAATTCGAAATTTGGTGGCGGGCGAATTATGTTGAATCAACTTTCACAGCCCGCTATTCACAAGGCTCGATTTTACTTCAGCAACACGTTTTTCACATGACCAAAATTTCACGCTTTTAGGAATTTTCAAATACGCCTTAGCTACACTGAAATTTTCATGCGTTAGCAACAGCTGAAAAATTCGTCCTTGCAATCTTCGCGCGTGTGTGCTAATATTTTGCGGTATTACCAGGCCGCGCGGCGGATACGCGCGGTATCCTTGCTCTTCGCGAGTCGGAGGGCCGAAGACCAAAAGGAGGTGTTGAATATGAAAAAGTATGAACTGGCTGTGGTGCTTAAGCCGAGTTTTGAGGAAGAAGCGCGCAAGGCTGAACTGGATAAGATATTTGCGCTTATAACCCGGTTCGGCGGCACGGTCGATAAAGTGGACGAATGGGGCAAAAGGCGCTTGGCCTATGAAATTCAGAAATTTAGTGAAGGCTATTACAGCTTTATTACATTTACGGCGGATACTGACGCCCCAATGGAAATAGAACAGCGGATGCGCATAATGGAAAATGTGCTGCGCTACTTAATAGTAACTCAATAGGGGAGATTATGGCATGAATAAGGTTATGTTGACAGGGCGTCTTACCAAAGACCCTGAGATACGCTATACCCAGGGCGGTGCGGAACCGCTTGCCAGAGCGCGTTACTCGCTTGCCGTGCGGCGCGCAAGAAGAGTGGAGGGCGAACCAGACGCTGATTTTATTTTTTGTGTCGCCTTTGGCAAACAGGCGGAATTTGCGGAAAAGTATCTTAAAAAGGGCATGCTGATAGCGGTTTCGGGCAGGCTGTCCGTGTATGCTCTAGACGACCAGAGCGGTCAGAAGCGCTGGTACACCGATGTTATTGTCGACGACCATGAGTTTTTGGAAAGCAAGGCGGCCTTTGAAAACCGCGCGGCTTCCTCCGGCGGTTACGGCGGCGACTCCTATCGGGCGTCTGCGCCGGCCCAGCAGCAGAAACCGCAGGACTCCGCTTCGGACTTCGCATCCATACCGGAAAGCATTGACGACGACGATTTGCCGTTCTAAATAAAGATTTTCATTAAAGAAAGGAGGTTTCACAATGATAATGAACAGGAAACGCGGACGCAGGAAAAAAAAGGTGTGCGCTTATTGCGCTGATAAAATAGATAACATCGAATACAAGGAAGTGGCGAAATTAAAGCGCTTTGTATCGGAGCGGGGCAAAATATTGCCGCGAAGAATAACCGGCAACTGCGCGAAGCACCAACGCGCCCTTACCGTCGCGGTTAAGCGCGCGCGGCACATGGCGCTGCTGGCGTTTACGCAGGAATAGGCGCGCACGCGCGGACTTAAGACCTATGGGGCAAGCGGCCCATAGGCGCGAACTTAAGAAAAAAACAATCCCTTTTATTGAAAAGGCTGTACCTGCATCAAAAAGCGCTTCGTCGAGCAAGCTCGACTATCGCACCAGCCGCCCTTAAGAAGGGGTCTGCGTCGAGCAAGCTCGACTATCGGGGGCCAACGAACAAACCATCGTTAGGCCCCTAACGGTGAACTGTCCGTTGGTCTTAATCTTTTGACCTTTCCCATTCCTTAAGTTCGCGCTGGTGGGATGAGTCCCCAGCGGGGTTTGCGTCGAGCAAGCTCGACTATCGGGGCCAACGAACAAACCATCGTTAGGCCCCTAACGGTGAACTGTCCGTTGGTCTTAATCTTTTGACCTTCCAAAAGCCTTAAATTCGCGCGTATGGGGCAAGCACCCCAATATCTGTTGCAGTCACCCATGAGAAAACGTCTCCGCAATTCTTTCCCCGCCGGCATACAGCTTCTCGGAAAAATCCGCGCCGCCGGGTATGCCTGCGGCGTCGGCGCGGCAGTGGGCGCAGTGGCGGAATTGGTTTAAGTATTGCCCGGCGGCCGCCCGCGCGAACTCAATCTCCTGGCAGGAGGGCGCGGGCCGGCCGGCCATCTTGTGGTTGGGGATAAGCGGGATTATGTTCTGCCACTGGGCGCCCGCGGCCCGCGCCGCGCGCGCGATGTCCGCCACATGCCCGCCGTTTGCCTCTGGAACCAGAACGGTGTTGATTTTTACGCGAATCCCCAACTGTGCCAGCTCCCGTATCCCAGCCAGCTGATTCTTAATCAGCAGCGCGTGGTCTGGGCAGTCAACTATTTCGCGCAGAATTCCCGGGTCCACGGCGTTGACCGTCACCGTTACCGCGCGGACACCCGCGTCAAACAGCGCCTTCCCTTTGCCCGGCAGCGCCAAGCCGTTTGTGCTGACGCATTTTATCAGCTCCGGGAAAGCCTCGTGCACAAGCCGGAGGGCTTCCAGCGCCCGCGGCGAGGCCAGCGCGTCCCCCGGACCCGCCACGCCGGCCACCGTAATTTCCGGGCACAGCTCCAGCGCACGGCGCACAAGGGCGGGCGCAGCTTCCGGCGTCAGCAGCCCGCGGGCCACTCCCGGCCGGTTTTCTGTATTATTCCGCGAACGGGTGCAAAAACGGCAGGCTATGTTGCACTTGTCGCTAACCGGCAGGTGTACCCTGCCCGCGTTGGACTGCCTGCCTCCGGCAAAGCAGGGATGTTCCGGCTCGCTTACCGGCTTGCGGGCGGGCCTGCGCCCGAGGGCCAGGTACGCGGCGTAACGGCGCAGTATCCTGTCCCGTTCCCCTGAAACCTCCAGCGCCTGTATCCCGCGCCGCTCCAGTTCGGCTTGTACCGGAGGGCCAATACGCGCGGCCAGTACCGCCCCGCAGTCGGATAACTCGTCCAGTACCGCGGCGGTCGCCGCTTGGTCGTGCGCGCCGCAATCCCTGCACCCCGGCGGAATCTTCCGCGTCTCTATTATATTCCAGCCCGTCGGACTCACCCGGACTATTATAAATTCCTCTGTCTTGCCAAAATGTTTATCCGTAAACGCGATCTTCATAATTGACCTTTCCAAATCCTTAAAATACATAGGAAAAAGCGTCCCGCTCGTACCAACTCTCCCGATAGGGAAGTCTTGCGTGTTGGGAAAGCCGTTTCTGGTAACTGGTGTTTTTGAGGGACTGGGTAAGGCGCCGTACCAGCGCGAAATACCCGGAGTACCCGAAAAACGCGCCGTCCGCGCTGAACAGCTGGACGGAGGCCGCGCCGGCCCTGGCGGCTTGGCCGTGCGTGCCGTTGTGGGTTACAACAAGGTCGGGCTTAAGCCGCTTTATTTGGTTTACAAGCTCGAAAGCCTGGTTGGACACGGAGAAATGGGCGTCCGGAAGTGCCCGGACGGTTTCTTCCAGGACAGGGGCCGCGCCGTCGTCGTAGTGGTACAGGCGAACGCCCAGCACCTCCATGCCAAGTTCCGCCAGCAAGCGGGCCTCCACACCGACGCGCACAACACCGCCGCCGATTAGCACGCGCTTGCCTCGCAGCGTTTTTAAAAACGGTTCTGCCGCCGGTTTGACCGCCGCTTCCTCCGCGTCCGCAAGGCGGCTGGCCTGTTCCTCTTGCTCAAAATGCCGCGCTATCGCCAGCAACCATTGACGGGTCGCCTGCGGGCCTATTGGCATCCCCGCGATAACATAGGATGTGCCATATTTTTCTTTCAGATATTTCAAGATATAATCGTCGTGAACATTGCACATGCTGATATTAAGCGCCGCCTCGGACACGCGGCGCAGCTTGTCCCTGCTGGAGTATTCCGCGCACACGCGCACACGCAGGCCCAGCGCTCCCAGCAGACGCGTCAGTTCCTCCTCGTCGGCCGCGCCGATGCTTGTGGCGTTCCAAAGGTTCACTGTCCGCGCGTTTTCGAAACGGCGGCGCTGCTCGTACATTTCACGGCCATACAGGAGCCTCTCGCCTGATTTGTCCTCGTTGGGCTCGAAGGAGACATGGCGCAGCAGGCCATGGTAGAATGCGTCATAGGCCGAAGCTACCACCCGGGACTTAAAACCGGGACAATGCAGGCTTACAACATCCGCCGAAGCGGACAGCCGGGCCTCGCGCACAACCTCCTCCACGTCGTCGCCGATTATGTTGGGCGCGCAGGTTGACACCACAAAGATTATATCCGGCGTAAAGGTACGGTCGGCATACAGTATTGTGTTGCGCAGTTTCTGCTCGCCACCGCCGATAACATCGGTCTCTTTCAGGTTTGTGGACAGCCATACGGGTTTTTCCGGGGCAAGCCCGCGTTGGGCCTTGCCCTTAGCGCTTTGCAGCGCCAGGCCGTGCATGCCCGCGCCGCAGCCGATAGGCCCGTGCAG
>JAISYE010000266.1 GCA_031297485.1 Clostridiales bacterium | reverse complement strand
GCAATCTGTTAAGGTCATCAGGGACCCACCCTGTTGTGGATTGAAACGCAAAACAGCTTGGTGACTTTTTCCTCCAGATCCGCCAGACTGCCCTCGTTTTCTATAATCACGTGAGCGTGTTTTTTCAGCTGGTCAAAGGGCAGCTGGCTGCGGGCGCGCAGCAGGACGCTTTCAGGGTCCAGATTGTCGCGCCGCGCGGCCCGCGTTACTCTTAAGGATTCCGCCGCGCGCAAGAGCCAAACTTCGTCCGCCGCTTTGTGCAGCCCTGCCTCTATCAGCAGGGGCGCGTCTATGACCGCCGCGCGCCCGCGCCTGTCCGCCAGAGCTTGGCGCCGCAGGCTCTCAAGCCTTGAAAGGACTTCCTTGATAATGTGCTTGAATGTAAGCTCCATCAGCCGCGCGCGCATCCCCGGTTCCGCGAAAATAATGGCGCCCAGCCTGCGGCGGTCTATTGTGCCGTCCGCACGCACTATGCCGGCCCCGAAAACCTCAACCGCGTCCTTGTAGGCGGCGTAACCGGGAGTCAGTATCTCGTGGGCTATTTCGTCGCAGTCCAATATAACCGCGCCTTCCCGCGCCATAACGGCGGCGGCTGTGGTCTTGCCGCTTCCGGTCCCGCCTGTCAGCCCTATGACAAATACGCCCGCGCTATTTAGCGTCATACCAGCTCGCCCCTGTGTGGAAATCTGTCTCTAAAGGAACCTTTAACGGGGCCGCGTTTTCCATTTCTTCCTTTAATATGGCCTTTACCGTTTCCAGCTCATCAAGAGCAGCTTCCAGCAGCAGTTCGTCATGTACCTGCAAGATAAGACGCGAACGCAGGTTTTCCTTTTTCAGGCGTGAATGGACGCGTATCATGGCCAGTTTGATAATGTCTGCCGCAGTGCCTTGTACGGGCATGTTCATCGCGACGCGCTCGCCGAAGGAACGCTGCGCAAAGTTACTGGAAGTGAATTCCGGGATGAGGCGGCGGCGGCCCCATATGGTGGAGGCGTAGCCGTTCCGTTTTGCCTGGGCTATGGACTCATCCAGATATTTTTTTACTCCCGGATATTTTTCGAAATATCCGTCAATGTAGCTGGAAGCCTCCTTAACCGTGATGTTGAGGTCGTGGCTGAGACCGTAGGCGCTTATGCCGTACACAATGCCAAAATTAACGGCCTTGGCGTTGCTGCGCTGACCAAGCGTGACAAGCTCGAAGGGTGTCTTGAACACCTGGGAGGCCGTAAGCCGGTGAATGTCCTGGCCGTTTTTAAAGGCGCTGATAAGGGTTTCATCGTTGGCCATGTGCGCCAGCACCCGCAGCTCGATTTGGCTGTAGTCCCCGTCCAGAAACACAAAGCCCTCCGTCGGCACAAAGACCTTGCGCAGCTGCCGTCCCAGTTCCAGCCTTATGGGAATGTTCTGCAGGTTGGGTTCTGTGCTGGATATACGGCCTGTGGACGTTACGGTCTGATTAAAGGTGGAGTATATTTTCTGCGCCGTCGGGTCCAGCACAGCCAGCAGTCCATCCACATAGGTGGACTTTAACTTCGTGTACGAACGGTATTCCAATATTTTAGGCACTATCGGATGGTCGAAGGCAAGCCTTTCCAGTACCTCGGCGGCTGTGGAATAGCCTTGCGTATTCTTTTTTGTGCCCTTCAGGCCCAGTTTGTCAAACAATACTGCGCCTAACTGGGCTGGGGAATTTATGTTGAATTCCTCGCCGGCCAGGTCGTATATTTCGCCTATCAGGGTTTCCAGACGGAGTCCCAGCACTTGGCCGTAGGCTTCCAGCGCGTCCCTGTCCACCTTGATGCCGTGCCGCTCCATATCCCATAGCACCTCCGCAAGGGGCATTTCGATGTTATAATACAGATCGCGCTGCTCATTTTGCGTGAGTTTATCGCGCATAATGGGATATCCGCGCCAAATAACGTCCGCATGTCCGCAGGCATAGTTAAGCAGCAGGTCCGCGTCCGCCTCGTCCACTGTTGTGCGGTTGCGGCCCTTGCCCAGCAGTTCCTCCTGCAGCGGGAAATTCTCCTGGAAAAGGTCCCAGGCAATTGTTGTATAATCATAGGCGCCCTTTGACGAATCCAAAATATAAGCCGCCAGCAGCGCGTCGAAGCGGACGTTTACCGGGTCCACTCCCTTGGCGCGCCAATAGGTCAGTTCACGCTTGTAATCCAGGGTTATTTTCTCGCCCTTGGACGTTAAAAACGGCTTGCATACCGCCACAAAGGTATCCTCGTCCAGGGAGGCGCCTTCCTCCAAAGCGCGGGGGGCGGATATTTTTATGAAGTATACGCGCGGACGTTGAGATGCGCCATAGGAAAACGCAAACCCCACCGGCTTATTCTCCAAAAAAATTGTGGCAAAGGCTGTTAGGTCCCCTGATTCGGCCAGGAGTTTCGCGGCTGTTTCAGCGTCCGGCACCAGGGCGTAGTCCGCCGGGCGGTACGGGTCTGTTGGGGGGTAGGGGTCCGGCTGGCGGTTCTCTCCCGTCCGGTGGTCATGTTCCGCTTGGCGGTTCTCTCCCGCTTGGTGCCCCGGCCCCGCCGTATGGTCCGGCCCCGCCGGATGGTCCGGCCCCGCCGTCAGGAAGGGGTTCTCCTCCTTGGCGAAACGCGCAAAAAGCGATTTAAAATTAAGCCGCGCGATTTCTTTTGCCGCTTCCGCGTTAAACATGCGGTCGGCGGTCATTTCCTCCGGCAACAGCGTAACCGGCGCGGAGGTGCAAATGGTAGCCAATTCCTTGCTTAGCAGCGCCAGGTCCTTGTGCTGAATTAAGTTTTCCGACGCCTTCTTGGGCTTTATCAGGCTGGCGTTGTCTATGGCGTTTTCTACGCTGCCGAATTCCCGGATTATTTTAAGCGCCGTTTTTTCGCCTATACCGGGCACGCCCGGGATATTGTCCGCGCTGTCGCCCATAAGCGCTTTGACGTCGATATACTCGCGCGGCGTGACGCCGATTTTGTCAACCACGTCCGCCTTGCTGTAGTCCTCCACTTCAGTTTTGCCCGACTTGGTCTTAGGTATGCGTATTTTTATATCCTCGTCCGCTATTTGCAGCAGGTCCCGGTCCCCTGTGACAACTACCGCCCGCATACCCGCCTCCGCGCCCGCGCGCGCCAGCGTGCCCAGTACGTCGTCAGCCTCGTAGCCTTCGGCCTCGTATATCTTTATGCGCATTTTTCCCAGCAGGTTTTTAAGCAGCGGCATCTGAGGCCTTAGTTCATCCGGCATGGATTTCCGCGTGGCTTTATATTCCTCGTATTTTTTGTGCCGGAACGTGGGCGCGCGCAAATCGAACGCCACTGCCGTGTAGTCTGGCCGTTCCTCGTCGTACAGTCTGAAAAAAATAGTCAGAAAGCCGTAGACCCCGTTTGTAAATTCGCCTTCGGAATTTGTCAGAAGCGGCAGCGCGTAATATGCGCGGTTGATTATACTGTTACCGTCTATTAGCATTAACTTCTTTTTAGCGTCCATATACGCGCCTCATTTTACTTGGATTTTTTGTTTTTGGGTGGTTATTTCTGGCTGGCATGGTTTTCTACAACCGCCTTAATATTTTTTAAGAAGATTTCACAGCCGTCTTGCTGTTTAGCCAGCATTTCTTCTGTTCTGATATTGCCGCAAGTTAGGGCTAGGGTTGTTCTGCTGCCCGGCAGGGGCGAAGCTTCCGGAGCCTCGGAATTTTCGCCGCAAAGAACGCGGCGAAAACGGCGCTTCGCGTCGCCCTTGTTCGCCGGGTTCTTTAGAGAAAATGTGTAGTCCAGATAATTTTCCGGTTTATCCTCTGTGCCAAAGAATGGACTCCAATAAGAATACCCAAAGCATTTGTTTGTATCCATAACATTTATGAGCGCTTTATCCTCAAAGATTTCGTTTTCCCACTTCCCCCTGAATAGTATGGGACTGCCGGGTTTCCAATCGGAAACCGCGTCAACGCCGTATAGGTATTCCTTGATTTTCGCCGGGTTGATCAGCGCGTCCCATACTTCGGAAACTTCCGCGTTTATTAAGGCCACGGTGCTTACCTTGTTTTCAAGTGCCATATTTTCACCTCCTATGTATATTATAACACCAGATTTGGTATATTGCCAATCGTATTATTTTATAACTTGCCTGATTTGCCAAACATGAAAGCCTAAAACCAACGGACAGTTCGCCGCGGCGCCGGGGACTCGCCCGCATAAGGCGAACTTAAGAAAAAAACAAACAATCCCTTTATTGAAAAGTCTGTACCCGCATCAAAAAGCGCTGTGCTCGCCGCCCTTGAGAAGGGGTCTGGTGATGAAATCCCCAGCGGGCTTTGGGGCAGAGCCCCAAGGTTTTAATCTTTGGACCTTTCCTAATCCTTAAGTTCGCGCCAATGGGACTCGCACGGCGGGGTTTGAGGCATGGGCGCTAACGCGCCAACTGTCCGTTGTTTTTAAGGTTTTGACTTTTTTCAGCGTGCCCGCTTGAATTCCAAAACGCCCATCACCAGCAGAAACGCCCCGAATATTTTGCGAAGCAGGTCCGCGTCTGTTTTTGTGGCCAAGAAGGCGGCGCCCGCGGCAGCGGCCAGCCCGGCGGTTATCATGACGGGCAGGCCTTTGGCGCGGACATTGCCGTTTTTTATATGGACTACAAGGGCCACTGCAGCCGTCGGTATAAAGTAAATAAGGTTAATGTTTTGCGCGTCACGCTGGGGTATGCCAAATAAAATAACCAGCGCGGGAATAAGCAGAGTGCCGCCGCCGATGCCCAAACCGCTGATTATGCCGGCGGCCAGCCCCACAGCGGCGTACAGCGGGGCAAACTTGATGGCGGCGTTAAGAAGACCTTCGCCCGCGGTACCTTCCGCGCCGGAGAAAATCATCCGCAGAGCGGCGATAACCATGAACACGCTGAAAAACTTGCGCAGGCTGGTTTTTGTGATTTTGTTAAGCAGCTTGGCCCCTATAACGCCCCCTGCCACGCCTCCCGCCGATACATACAGAATCGCGGGCCAGTCTATATTCCCGCTGCGCGCGTACACCAGCGCGCTTATGACTGAAAGCGGAAAAATAATGGCAATAGCCGTGGCATGGGATTTGTGAGCTTCAATATTTAGAAACCTTTGCAGCGCCGGAACAAGTATGGTGCCCCCTCCGGCGCCCAATAACCCGTTCACAAACCCCGCCGCCGCGCCTATCATAATTTCTTTGATTTTCATAACCTGCCTCCAGATAGAACGTCATATGGGTGTTTCGTCGAGCAAGCTCGACTATCACCCATACATAGGTTATGTTGTCCAAAAATTCGCAGGACGATTCTCCGGCAGAATATCTAAACATTTCGCGGTATGATATGCTGGACGACTTTTGCGGCGCCCAACTTGGCAGCGCTGCCAAGCTGGCGGAGCGGCTGAAGTTTGGCCGTCTCCCGCGATAAATGTACGGCACCCCGCCTGTACAGGGACGGCGCCCGCATATGGGAAGCGCTGGACGGAGACGCGGAAGGGATTAAACCTGTTGGGGCTTTTCCGGCATAACGCGGGGGCGTTGCTTTTATACCCATGTTCTTATAACTAATTTGCGCGGTCTGAAGGACTTGACAACCCGCGTTCAGGAATCTACCATGATGGCGGACAGGATCGCGCTGACGGGTACGGACCCGGTACAGATATACTCGCAAAGGATGAGATTTGCCGTAGGGGCGAACCTAACGGCGATTTGTCCGCTGGTTCGCCCGCGATTATGTTTGGGAAATGTGTTCGTTAAGACGTGTTCGAAAATTCCTTAGAGCGCGAAATTTCGAAAAAAACCGCTGCAATGATAGTCGAGCTTGCTCGACGCTTCGCGCTGCGTCGGGCAAACTCGACTATCGGAATCCAGTTTTCAAACACGTCCTAGCGAGTATAGAATACAAAATTGGAGGCATTGAATATGAGAAACAACAAAATTTTCGCGCTTGTGTTTCGCTGCGCCGCGTTTATCCTGTGTCTGACCGGAATTTTGAAAACGGCGGGTGTATTCGACGGGCGGCTGAATGCTGAGATTTTTTTGTACTACACTGTAGAGAGCAATATTTTGGTACTGGTAACATTCGGGATATTTATCGCCAAAACCGCGGCGGACCTCCGGCGCGGCGGCGGGTCCAAGTCCGGCGTATCCGGCGGGGCTGGTTACTATGAGCGTTACGCGGCGGTTGTTACGCTTGCGATTACTGTTACGATGCTGATATTTTGGGTGATGCTGGCGCCGGTTATGGAACCCGCGTACCTGCTTGCGTACTCAAACCTGCAGGTACACACGTTTACGCCGCTGCTCATGATATTCGACTACTTCCTTTTCGCCGCGCCCGGCAGGATGAAGAAAGCCGACCCCTGGATATTTGCCGCTATACCCTTCGCGTACTTTATACAATCGACCATTCTAGGCTTTGCGGGGGTGCGGTATCATGCGTTCAGCAAAACCCCGACAAGATTTCCATACTTTTTTGTGGATTTTGACCTGTCGGGGGCTTGGGTGTTTTTTTACGTCGCGTTGTTTACCGTGTTTTTCATGGGCTTGGCCTACTTGCTGTTATGGTTTGACGGAAAGCGGCGGCGCGGATGAGATTAACGGTGATGACAGTGAATCAATAATGAAGCAATCAAAATTCTAACCGAGCGGTTCGGGCATGGCGCGCGGATTTCACTCGCGGCATTAGACGGCAGCCGCCACACTGTCCGCGTTGTGAACGGTTACTATGAAAACGGCGCATTCTTGCCTTCATATACGCAATATCGGGCAAGAGACGGCAAATTGCCGCTTGGTACAACAACGGACATACCGGCGGGAATGACCCGGACACATGCGTACTGCGTATACGTCTGACGCGGAAAGCGGCACACCCGTGTTTGTGAGTATAGACGGCAATGTTATCGGTAACGGTTTTGTTGAAATTACTTATGCCTGCAGGTATAATAAACAAGCGCGCAAAGAATGAAAAAAGCTATTGAGAGGAGCACAGAATGACAAAACCGAAGACACAAGTTACGGACGCGTTAAATTTTTACGAGGGGAATAACCCGCGAGCGCTGGCGGAGGAGTATCGCACGCCGCTGTACGTATACAGCGAGCGCATACTGCGTCAAAACTGCCGCGATTGCGCGAGCCTGACGGACTATCCGAACTTTGAGGTCCATTATTCGATTAAGGCGAATTCCAACCCCTTCCTGCTGGGCATAGCGCGTGAGGAGGGCCTCCGTGTGGACGCGACCTCTGCGGGTGAAATATTCATAGCGCTTTACGCCGGATTTATGCCGGATGAAATCTTTTTTGTGGCCAATAATATCGACGCCGAGGAAATGCGGTTCGCGTTCGAGCGCGGCGTGTTAATCAGCCTGGACTCGCTTTCCCAGCTGGACCTTTACGGCAGTCTTAACCCAGGCGGCCGCGCGGCGCTCCGCTTTAACCCGGGCATAGGCGCGGGCCACCACGAAAAGGTCATAACCGGGGGCAAGGATACAAAATTCGGTATAAACCCGGAATATATCCCGCAAGTTAAGGAAATCTTAAAAAAGCACCAATTGCGTCTGGTGGGAATAAACCAGCATATCGGCTCGCTGTTTATGACGCCGGAAAAATATCTCGCCAGCGTGGAGAGCCTGTTCGCCATAGCGTCGCAGTTTGAAGGGCTGGAATTTATAGACCTGGGCGGAGGCTTCGGAATACCCTACCGCAAGCAGGAAGGCGAGCCGCGTCTGGACTTGGCGGCCCTGGGCGGGCAGCTTACAAGGCTGATGGACGGCTTCTCTAAACTCTACAGCCCCCGCAACAGCGCGGAACTTACCTTTAAAATAGAGCCCGGGCGTTACATCACGGCGGAGGCCGGCGTGCTGCTGGGCGCGGTTACCGCTGTGAAACACAATGGCAGCCGCAAATATATTGGAACGGACCTGGGCTTTAATGTGCTGATGCGTCCGGTGCTGTACGGCTCGCGGCACGAGTTTGAGGTTTATAAGGAATCCGGCCGGCCAGTACAGGCGGAAACGCACGCAGGCGGCGGTCCGCCCGCGACCATTGTGGGCAACATCTGCGAAACAGGGGATATACTCGCGCAGGACATAAGCTTGCCGGAACTTGTCCCAGGGGATATTATCGCCGTGCTGGACGCGGGCGCCTATGGTTTTTCCATGAGTTCCAACTACAATGGCCGCCAGCGCCCCGCCGAGCTGCTTATCCGCGAGGGCGGCCAGCACATGCAGATACGCAGGCGCGATTCGTTAGAGGATTTGGTCCGCCATTACCCTGTGCCGCCGGTAAGATAGCCGAGCTTGGCAGGCGTACAACGATTAAAGGAGGAAAAATATGCCGCCTCCCACCCAACCAACATATACAGCTTTATACCGAAAATTACGGCCGCGGAAATTTTCCGATATTATAGGCCAAAGCCATATAGTGCGCACTTTGCTGAACGAAATTGCGCACGACCGCGTGTCCCACGCGTACTTGTTCTGCGGCACCAGGGGGACGGGAAAGACCTCCACAGCCAAGGTGTTCGCCAAGGCGTTAAACTGCCGCGCGCCGGTAAACGGCGAGCCCTGCGAAACCTGCGAAACCTGCGGGGCAATAAACGCCCAGCGGGCCATGTGCGTGACTGAAATAGACGCGGCCAGCAACAACGGCGTGGACAACGTGCGCGAGATACGTGAAGAAGTGAGGTACCCGCCCACCGACGGGCGCTACAAGGTATATATAATCGACGAGGTCCACATGCTTTCGGCAGGGGCGTTTAACGCGCTTCTCAAAACCTTGGAGGAACCGCCCGAGCATGTTGTGTTCATTTTAGCGACTACAGACCCGCAAAAAATACCAGCCACAATATTGTCGCGGTGCCAGCGTTTCGATTTCAAGCGGATATCTGTCGAGGAAATGACAAGCGCAATAAAGGGCTACGTGTCGGACGAAAGCCTGCGCGTAACGGACGAGGCGCTGGAATATATCGCCCGCGTATCGGACGGCGCTATGCGTGACGCCCTGAGCATATTAGACCAATGCTCGGCGTTTTATTACGGCGAGGAAGTCACGCTGGACAAGGCGCTGAACATATTAGGCGCGGTAGACAGCAAGGTCCTGTTCGAGCTGACCGGCGCGCTGTACAGCCACGACAGCGCCAAATGCCTTGAGATAATCGACCGCATAGTTATGGACGGGCGCGACGTGGGGCAGTTTGCGGCGGACCTGCTTTCCCATATGCGCGGGCTGCTGGTGGCTCACTTTGTCCACGGCGAGGGCCTGAACCTTTCCAGCGAGAATATCGCCGCGCTGAAAGCCCAGGCCGCGGAAATAGAGCGCGACACGCTGATACACTATATAAATATATTTTCCATTATGCAGGGCCAGTTAAGGTACGCCCCCAACGAAAGGATACTGCTGGAAGTGGCGTGCGTAAAAATTTGCAATCCCTCCGCAGAGGACGGGCAGGAGGCGTTAATGTCTCGGATAAAGAAGCTGGAGAACGCGATAAGTCAGGGCTTGCCGCAGCTTCAGGCGGCGCCCGCCCCTGCCGGTGATTTTCCCGCCGCGCAAGCGGAGCCGGACATCCCTGCCGCATCGGTCTCCGTCCAGCCTGACAGCGAGGTTTCCGCGGCGGTTAAGGCTGTGCCGGAGGATATTCAGCATGTGGCGGAAAGATGGGGCGAGTTTGCCGGCGGGTTTGAGGCCCTGCTGAAGCCCATGCTGGAGAAGGCCGCCCCCAAGTATTTAACCGGCGGCGCGTTGACTATAGTATGCGCCAGCAAAAGCAACGCCGATTATTTGAAGAACAAGGAGCATCTGATAAGTAAGGCGCTGGAGGAAATGTTCCGCAGGACTTTTGAACTGAAATTTCTGGATAGAAACGAGTATGACGAACAGCACGCCAAAATCTACGGAACACCGGATACTGACGACGGTTTGGACGCCCTGGCGGCAGAGTACGGCTCGTTTCCGGGGTTTGAGATAATGTGATTCGCCCGTTCGCGTTAACGCGCAAAAACAATTACAACGCGGCACGGAAACGGGCGGACACTAGGGACTGTTTGAAAACTCTTTAAAATGCGAAATACCAGGTGAAAACGCTTCGATTTCGCGCTGGAATCCAGTTTTCAAACACGTCCAAAGGCGTGTTTGAAAATTCCT